>NZ_JAYRKD010000055.1:0-4072 GCF_041905885.1 Dongia sp.
CGCTTCAGGTGATGGCTGGGCAAAATTGCAGCCCAACGGCTCGCTAAAGGGCCAAATCTGCTTCCACAACGGCGATGAAGCAAACTTCACCGCCCGTCCGTGGCCGACTTCTTCAACAGCCTGCTAGGCCGGCAGCCCGGCGCGCAGCAGCAGGTCGCGGTGGTGCGCCTCGTCCGCGGCCTGGCGGTGGTGCATGGTCGCGATGTTCGCGGCGACGGTGAAATCGGGCGCCAGCTTCAGCACTTGTGCAACATGCTGGGCGGCCGAACCCTGATCGCCGTTCGCCGCGTGGCCGGCGGCAAGCAGGGCGTGATGGCCGGCATCGAGCGGTGAGATCCGGTTGATGGCGTCGATCGCTTCCGCATAACGGCGGGCGACGAAGAAGGCGCGGCCGAGATGCCCCCAGAACCGCGCCGGGTGATAGGGGTTGAGCCGCATCGCCTGGCGGATCCAGTCGATACCTTCCTCGGCCCGGCCGAGCCAGGTCAAGAGCTCGCCCTGCTGCACGACGATCAAGTCGTCGTTCGGGTTCAGGTTGAGCGCGCGTTCCTGGTGATAGCTCGCCTTGTCGAGATCGTTGCGGGCGACGGCGATCGCGGCCGAGATCCGGTGCACGTCGCTGTCATTGTCGTCGAGAGCCGCGGCGCGTTCCAGCTCGGCCAGCACCTCTTCCCAGGTGGCGTCGCGATCGGCACAATAGCCGTTGACCCAGGCTTGGCCCAGGATGCAGGCGCGCCAGGCCCGGGCATGCGCATAGCGCGGGTCGAGCTCGATCGCGCGGTCGATCATCGCCGTCGCCTGGACATTGTCGTCGCGGGTCGAGCGGTGATGCAGCAGCCGCGCCGACATCACGCATTCGAAGGCGGCCATGCTCGAGGTCGGCTTGTTCTCGGCGCGGGCGCGGGTTGCTGCCTCGATCCGGCCGGGCAGGATGGCGACGATGGTGCGCACCACCTCGTCCTGGATCGCAAAGATGTCCTCGAGATTGCGATCGTATTTCTCGGCCCAGACATGCCGGTCGGTCTCGCCGTCGATCAGCTGGACGGTGATCCGCACCCGGTTGCCGGCGCGCCGCACGCTGCCTTCGATCACATACTGGACATCAAGCGCCTTCGCCACGTCGCGCACATTGACGGCCTGGCCTTTGTACTTCATCGAGGAATTGCGCGAGATCACCAGCAGGTCGCGGAACCGCGACAACTCGGTGATGGTGTCCTCGGTCAGGCCGTCGGCGAAGAACTCCTGTGCGGGATCGTCGCTCATGTTGGCGAAGGGCAGCACCGCGATCGATGGCTTCCGCACGTCGCGCGCCGCCTGCGGTGTCTCGATCGCTTCGCCCGGCGCCCGCCCGACCGCGGCCAGGAAGGCCCGGACCGGGCGGCTGATGTTCTTCAGTGCCGGCTCGCCGATGTCGTCGAACCGGACCGGCACCTTGTTGGCGATCTGGTCGTGCACCACGGCGGAGACGCAGATGCCGCCGGGCGCGGCCAGCGCCTGCAGCCGGGCCGCGACGTTGACGCCGTCGCCGTAGAGATCCTCGCCCTCGACGATGACGTCGCCGAGGTTGATGCCGATCCGCAGCACCATCCGGTGCGCCGCGTCGAGCGAATCGTTGGCCGCGTCCATGGCACGGTGCAGATCGATCGCGAACTCGACGGCTTTGACCGGACTCGGGAAGTCGAGCAGGACGCCGTCACCCATGACCTTGAACAGGCGGCCGCCGTGCTCCGCCGCCAAGGGACGCAGGATGGTCTTGCGGCGTTCCTTCAGCGCGGCCAGGGTCCCGGCATCGTCGGCTTCCATCAGCCGGCTGTAGCCGACCACGTCAGCCGCAACGATGGTGGTGAGGCGTCGGTCCATGCGGTCGATCCGAATTCCTGCCGGTGGACAGTAATCGCGTGTCAGAGGGAGTGTAGGACAATTTCGAGCCCGGAAGAAGGCATCGGGAGGGGTTGTCCGACCCCCATCCATACAGGCTAGAATGTGGCGCCGGCCTGACCCGCCAAACGGGCCCGCCGGCCAAAAGAGTTTCAAAAGCACCCGAAGGGATGAGCATGGACGTCGCAGTGGTCGAGAAGGCGCCGGAGATCTACCGGAAGTCCATCGTATGGGACAGTCATTCCTGCATGCCGATCAAGGCGAACCAGGATCTGTCCGCGGTCGAGCGGCATCGGCGCGCCGGCGCCACCTTCGTCTCGCTCAACGTGGGGATGGACTTCAACCCTCTGGCGCAATGCATCCGGGTGATCGCCGGCTTCCGCGACTGGATCGCCCGGAACAGCGACCGTTACCTGCTGGCCGGCACGGTCGAGGACGTGAAGCGCGCCAAGCGCGAGGGCAAGCTCGCCATCGCCTTCGACCTCGAAGGCTCGGCCATGCTGGAAGACGACCTCACGATGCTGGGCCTGTTCCGCGATCTCGGCGTGCGGCAGATCCATCTCGCCTACAATCTCAACAACTCGATCGCGTCGGGCTGCCATGACCAGGACCGCGGCCTGACCGCGCTCGGCCGCGCGGTGGTGAAGGAGATCAACCGCGTCGGCATGCTGATGGATTGCTCGCATACCGGCCGCAAGACCAGCCTGGAGATCATGGAAGTCTCCTCGAAGCCGGTGATCTTCTCGCATTCCAATCCGCTGGCCCTGCGCGAGCATGTCCGCAACATCACCGACGAGCAGATCGACAAATGCGCCGGGACCGGCGGCGTGATCGGCATCTGCGGCATCGGCCCCTTCCTCGGCAACAACGACATCCGCACCGAGACGGTGATCCGCCACATCGACTACGTGGCGCAGCGGGTCGGCGCGCAGCATATCGGACTCGGCCTCGACTACGTCTTCCACCCCGAGATCGACGACCTGCCGGCGCATGAGAGCCCCGACAAATGGTGGCCGCGCGCGCTCGGCTATGGCGGCACCGGCGGTGCCATGCAGATCGTGCCGCCGGAACAGCTGCCGGAGATCGCCGCGGGCCTGGTGCAGCGCGGCTATGCCGATGCCGACATCGCCGGCATTCTCGGCGGCAATTTCATCCGCGCCGCGGAGCAGACCTGGATCGGCTGAACGCATTCATTTCGATCGTCATGGTACGCGAAGGCGTACCATCCACGAGTTTCTCTCGAGCGCGCCGATGCAAACTCGTGGATCCTCCGCCTTCGCGGAGGATGACGAACCAAAGGATCTACGGAGCAGAGATCAAAGGACAGCTATGAGCAAAGTTCTTCTCGTCACCGGCGCCGGCCGGGGAATCGGTGCGGCGATCGCCCGCGCCGCCGGCAAGGCCGGCTATCGCGTGGTGGTGAACTACGCGCATTCGAAGGATGCGGCCGAGGCGCTGGCCGGCGAGATCAAGCAGCATGGCGGCGAGGCGGTGGCGATCCAGGGCGATGTCGGCGTCGAGGCGGATATCGAGCGCCTGTTCAAGGCGATCGACGACAAATACGGCCGCCTCGATGCGCTGGTGAACAATGCCGGCGTGATCGGCCCCTATGGCAAGGTCGAGGCCCTGAAGGCGAAGGATGTCGAACAGCTGCTCAGCATCAACGTGACCGGTGCCTTGATCTGCGCCCGCGAGGCGGTGCGGCGGATGTCCACGGCCAGGGGCGGGAAGGGCGGCGTCATCGTCAACATCTCCTCGGCGGCGACTACACTCGGCTCGCCCAACGAATTCATCGCTTATGCCGCCTCGAAGGGCGCCATCAACTCGATGACCATCGGGCTGGCCAAGGAAGTCGGCAACGAAGGCATCCGCGTCAACGCGGTCGAGCCCGGCCTGATCGAGACCGAGATCCATGAAGCCGCCGGCCCGCCGGGCCGGTTGGCGCGCCTCACCCCCAGCGTGCCGCTCGGCGGCCGCGGCGGCACGGCGGACGAGGTGGCTGGCCCGGTGCTGTTCCTGATGTCGGACGCTGCGTCCTACATGACCGGCGCCATCATCCGCGTCGGCGGTGGGCGCTAGGTGTCGTTGCCAAGCAGGTTGTTCAGTCGGTGAGCTGGGGGAGCGGCCATGATCCCGGCATGGGGTCGGTGGTGATTGTACCAATGTAGCCAGCCAGGCATGTCGGAGCAGCGAT
>NZ_JAYRKD010000009.1:0-186590 GCF_041905885.1 Dongia sp.
CAATCCGCGCGACCTCGCGGCCGGTGCCAACGGGGACCGTCGATTTGGTGACGATGACCGCGTAGTCCTTGAGGTGCCCGGCGATCTGTTTCGCGGCGCTGTGGACATAGCTCATGTCGGCATGGCCGTCGCCGCGCCGGCTCGGTGTGCCGACCGCGATGAAGATCGCCTGGGCGCCGGCGATCTCGGCGATGTCGGTCGAGAAGGCGAGGCGCTTGGCCGCGGCATTGCGCTCGACCAGGTCGTTGAGGCCGGGCTCGTAGATCGGGATCTCGCCCCGCTTCAACCGCTCGATCTTGCCGGCATCCAGGTCGATGCAGACCACCTGGTGGCCGAACTCGGAAAGGCAGGCGCCGGACACCAGGCCGACATATCCGCTACCAATGACCGCTATCTTCATAGTATTGAGAACTCTCGAAAATCCGCGGGAGATGCGGCGGACGCGCCGCATGCTATCGGCTGGCCGCCGTTGGGATCAAGCGGGGTTTTCGCGGGTGCAGCAAAGGCGGTGGGATATCGTTACAGTCCGGCAAGCGTCCCGGATGGGCTATAGTTGCCGCCGCGTCGGTGATTACGAGGATGAGATGAACGATCTGGCCGTCAAACCGGGGCCCTCCACCCAACCTGGCAAGGGCTTTCTGCCGCCGATCGATCTGGCGCCGGGCGACCGCTTCCCGAACTTCATCCTGCCGGACCAGTCCGGGGCCGGGCGTTCCTTCCTGGAGCGGGCGCGCGGCAACCCGATCCTACTGATCGGCGACAGCGACAATGCCGGCTTGCAGGCGCTCGAACAGGCCAACCTCGCCGCGGCCGGAGTCGACTGCATGGCGCTGGTGCAGGAGATGCCGGAGGCGGCGGCGCGGCGCGCAGAACAATTCAAGCTCGGCCTCCCGCTGCTCGGCGATTCCGCCGGCAAGATCCGCGAGGCGCTGCGGCGGATGATGGGATTCGCACCGCGCGGGGCCTTCGCCGTGCTCATGGACGGCAACCAGCGGGTGATCGAAGCGCGGGTCGATCCCGACAACCCGGCACTGGTCGCCTGGGCGATCGCGCGCGCCCGCGCCTTGCCGCGACCGGAAGCGGGGGACTATCTGCGCGGGGTGGCACCCGTCCTGCTGGTGCCGAACGTGCTGACGCCCGGACAGTGCCGGGCGCTGATCGACCGCTGGCATGAGCTCGGCAACGAGGAAGGCCACGTCTACTCCGTCGTCAAGGGCGAGGAATCGCGTCGCATCGACAAGAGCATGAAGTCGCGCCGCGACCATCGCATCATGGACGAGGCGGTGCTGCAGGAACTGGCGACCGTGGTGGGGCGCCGGATCGGTCCGGAGCTCAACAAGGCCTTCGGCTTCGGCAAGTTCCGCTTCGACCGCTTCGTGGTCACCTGCTACGACGCCGAGCGCGGCGATTTCTTCCGCCGCCACCGCGACAACGAGGCCAAGGCCACGGCCGACCGCCGCTTCGCGTTGACCCTCAACCTCAACACCGAGGAATACGAGGGCGGCGGCCTGATCTTTCCGGAATACGGGCCGCATCGCTACAACCCTCCGACGGGAGGCGCGATCCTGTTCTCCTGTTCGTTGCTGCACGAGGCGCTGCCGATCACCAAAGGCCGGCGTTTCACGCTGCTGAATTTTCTGCGAAGCTGAGCCGTGTTCTTCGTTTTCCGGTGGGGGCCGGGGCGATGGCAGACGAGATCGTATTGCCGATCACCTGGATGGACGTGCTGGAGACCGGGGTCCCGGAGCTCGATGCCGAGCACCGCGCCCTGATCGACCAGTGCAACATCCTGATCAGCTTGATGCAGGGCAGCGGGCCCTGGGCCAGGGTCGTGGCCGCCGCGCGCGAGCTGGCGCTCAGCTGCCACGCGCATTTTCGCACCGAGGAAGCGCTGCTGGACCAGTACGACTTCCCGCGCCTGGACCGGCACAAGGCGCAGCACCGCGAGCTGGAACGCCGCTTCAACGAGCTGGTCGGTGTCCTCTCCGGCACCGACGGCTCCAGCGACGAGCACCGCGCGGCGGCGCTGACGGTGCGCGGCACCCTGATCGATATTCTTTTTCGGCACGACCTCGATTACAAATCGCACCTGCAAAACGCCGCCGGCCGCTGAGGTCCCGGGCTCAGTTCGGCTCGATCGGGATCTGCAGGTCGTGGAACGAGATCGCCGATACGATCATGTCGATCACCTTGCCGTCGCGCGACAGCGGCAGCAGCAAGGTCTCGTAGCGAAACCAGCGGCCCGATGATTCGAGATCGCGGAAGTAGCGCCGAGGCTCCCGGTGGTCGATCACGTCCTTGTAGCTGTCGAAGATCGCCTGGCGCATTTCCGGATAGGGGAACTCGTCCAGGGACCGGCCGGTGAGATCGAAGCCGAACCGCTCGACATGCCGGCTGCCGTCCAGCCGGAACTTGAACCGCACCGGGTCGTATTCGACTTCGATCAGGGTGATGTCGCCAAGGGCATAGGCGAAATCGACCGGGTCGAGATCGGCCCGGGCCGGAAACGCCCGGTCGCCGCGCTTCTCCAGATAATACTGATAGAAACGGCGCAGGATCGGGCTCTCGACGTCGTCCAGGATTGTCATGGCCAGGTGAGAGTGTTTCCGAAGCTAGTTCCCGGGGGCAGGCGCACCCTCGGGATTTCCCATGGACGTTCCAGATGGGATCAATATCCCTTCGCCCGCCATCTTCCAAGGCAGATGTTTCATTGTTGGAGCCAGGCCCAGCCGCTGGTTGGCCTGGCGCCCCGGCACCGCTAGACTCCCGGCAACGAGAACAGGGAGTGGGTCATGGCCGACTTGGAAACCGCGCCGGCGCGCAGCCGCGGCGGGCGGCAATCGCGGCAGGCGCGCGGCGCCAAGCCACATGCCATCATCGCCGGCATCGACCGGCAGATCCCGACCTTCGACCTCTTGGGCGAGGAAGGCCTCGTCCGGATCGAGGCGGCGATCGACACCATCCTGAAAGAGGTCGGCATCGACTTTCGCGGCGATGACCGTTGCCTGGAGCTCTGGCGCGACGCCGGCGCCGACGTTGAGGGCGAGCGGGTGCGTTTCGAGCCCGGCCTGGTGCGCAGCATCATCGCCCGCTCGGCGCCCAAGCGCTTCACCCATCATGCCCGCAACCCGGCGCGCTCGGTCGAGATCGGCGAGACGCATCTCGTCTTCTCGCCGGCCTACGGCTCGCCCTTCGTCCATGATCTCGAGAACGGCCGGCGCTACGGCGCGATCGAGGACTTCCGCAACTTCGTGAAGCTCGCCTACATGTCGCCCTGGCTGCACCATTCCGGCGGCACGGTCTGCGAGCCCACCGACCTGCCGGTCAACAAGCGGCATCTCGACATGGTCTACAGCCATATCAAGTATTCCGACAAACCCTTCATGGGCGGCGTCACCGCCGAGGAGCGGGCCGAGGATTCGATCGCGCTCGCCCGCATCGCCTTCGGCGCCGACTTCGTCGACCAGAACTGCGTGATCATGGGGAACATCAACGCCAATTCCCCGCTGGTCTATGACGGCACCATGTCGCGGGCCTTGCGCGCCTATGCCCGCGCCAACCAATGCGCGGTGGTGGTGCCTTTCATCCTCGGCGGTGCCATGGGCCCGGTGACCAATGCCGGCGCCATCGCGCAGTCGATGGCCGAGGCCATGGTCGGCGTGGCGCTGACCCAGCTCGAGCGCCTGGGCGCGCCGGTCGTGCTCGGCAATTTCCTGAGCTCGACCTCGCTCCGCTCCGGCTCGCCGACCTTCGGCACGCCGGAACCGGCGCTGGGCTCGCTGGTGGTGGGACAGCTCACCCGGCGGCTCGGTGTGCCGCTCCGCTGTTCCGGCGCCTTCACCGCCTCGAAAGCGGCGGATGCGCAGGCGATGCAGGAGAGTGCGGTCTCGATGCTGGCCGCGATCCAATGCGGCGCGCATTTCATCCTGCATTCCGCCGGCTGGCTCGAAGGCGGCCTGGTCATGTCCTACGAGAAATTCGTGATGGATGCGGATTTCTGCGCCGCCATGCACACCTATCTCCGCGGCCTGCCGGTCGATGACAACGCGCTGGCGCTCGACGCCTTCCGCGAGGTGGGGCCCGGCAAGCATTTCTTCGGCTGCCAGCACACCTTGAAGAACTACGAGACCGCCTTCTGGGATTCCGCCATTGCCGACAACAATTCCTTCGAGCAATGGCGCGACGCCGGCGAGAAGACCGCGACCCAGCGCGCGCACGAGAAATGCAAGGCCATGCTGCGCGGCTATGAGGCGCCGCCGCTCGATCCGGCGGTGGACGAGGCGCTGCAGGACTTCATCGCCCGCAAGAAGGCCGCGGTCGGCGACATGTGGCACTGATCTAACGGCATGGACCGGATCGAGGCGATGAAGGTCTTCGTCGCCGCCCTGGACGAGGGGAGTCTCGCCGGCGCGGGGCGGCGGCTCGGCCGCTCGCCAGCCGCAGTCAGTCGCGCGATCGCCTATCTCGAAAACCATGTCGGCGCCGAGCTGCTGCACCGCACGACCCGGGCGTTGAAATTGAGCGAGATCGGCCAGGGCTATGCCGAGGCTTGCCGCCGCGTGCTCACCGAGCTCGAGACCGCCGACCTTGCGGCCGCCGGCGAGCACGCGGCGCCGACCGGGACCCTCACCATCACCGCGCCGCCGATCGGCGGCGAGGAGGTGCTGCGCCCGGTGATCGACGCCTTCCTGGAGGAATATCCAGCACTCTCGGTCCGTCTGGTGCTGTTGAACCGCGCCGCCAATCTGGTCGAGGAGGGGATCGACATCGCGCTGCGCATCCTCGACCTGCCGGATTCCAGCCTGGTCGCGATCCGCATCGGCGGCGACGTCCGGCAGGTCGTGGTCGCATCGCCGCGCTATCTGGCGCAGCATCCGCGCATCCTGCAGCCCGCCGATCTCGCCAAGCATCGCATCATCACCACCGGCGACGAAGGCCGCGACCGCTGGGTGTTTCCGCCGGCCAAGGGCAGCAAGGTGCCGCGCGCCGTGCATTTCAAGCCGCGGCTGATCGTCAACAGCGTGCGCGGCGCGCTCGGCGCCGCGGTGGCCGGGATCGGCGTTACGCGGCTGCTCACCTATCACGTGGCCGAGCGGGTCAAGGACGGCTCGTTGAAGCTGGTCCTGCGCAACGCCGAGCCGCCGGCCCGGCCGGTCCACCTGGTCATGCCGGAGGGTCGCCCGTCGGTTCCGAAGGTCCGGGCTTTCATCGACGTCGCGGTGCCCCGCTTAAGGGCTGAATTTGCTCGGCTTTCCGCCGAAGCGCTGGCCCTGAAGCGCTGATCCGGTATTCCACTTTTCGGAAGAGTGACTGCCGTCTGTCGCCCATTCTGCCGATGATCGGAATGCGCAAATCTCTCCCCATCGGCCGGCGGCATCCCGCTTCCCGGCGGAAACCAGGAGAGCAACCATGAGCAACGAAAAGAAGGTGGCGATCATCACCGGGGCCTCGCAGGGCATCGGTGCCGGTCTGGTGAAGGCCTATCGCGACCGCGGCTATCGCGTGGTGGCGACCTCGCGCTCGATCAAGCCGACCAATGACAACGACGTGGTCGCGGTCGCCGGCGACATCGGCGATCCGAAGACCGCGGACGAAGTGGTCGGGACCGCGATCGCGCGCTTCGGCCGGGTTGATACTCTGGTCAACAATGCCGGCATTTTCATCGGCAAGCCCTTCACCGAATACACCGCCGAGGACTTCAACGCCAAGATCGCGACCAACGTCGCCGGCTTCTTCCATGTGACCCAGCGCGCCGCGGCCGAGATGCTGAAGCAGGGCTCCGGCCATATCGTCAGCATCACCACCAGCCTCACCGACCAGGCGACCTCCAAGGTGCCGACCGCGCTCGCCAATCTCACCAAGGGCGGCATCAATTCGGCGACCAAGGCGCTGGCAATCGAATTCGCGGGCAAAGGCATCCGCGTCAACGCGGTCTCGCCCGGCATCATCAAGACGCCGATGCATGCCGCGGAGACGCATGAGTTCCTGGCCGACCTGCACCCGATGAAGAAGCTCGGCGAGGTCAAGGACATCACCGATGCGGTGCTCTATCTGGAATCGGCGCCCTTCGTCACCGGCGAGATCCTGCATGTCGACGGCGGCCAGAGTGCGGGGCATTGATGAGCGCCGGCCACCGAAGACAAGAGAAAGGAGCGACAACGATGCCTTACGTCAACATCCAGGTCACCCGCGAGAGCCCGACACCGGGCGCGACGTCGGTGACGCCTGAGGAGAAGGCCAAGCTCATCGCCGGGGTCAGCCAGCTGCTGCTCGACGTCTTGAACAAGCCGCTCGACGCCACCTTCGTCGTGATCGAGGAGGTCGAGCTGGAGAACTGGGGCTGGGGCGGACTGCCGGTCGCGGAACATCGCAAGCGCCGCGCCGCCGGTCGCTGACCCACCTTGCCGCTGGGAGTCGTTGAAACACGGCTCCCAGCCGCTAGAGTGAGACTTCGATGTCGAGTTCCCCCGCCCGCGCCCAATGGCGCCTGACCTTGGCCGGCCTTTCCGGCAGCCTGGTCGGGATCGGCCTTTCCCGATTTGCGTATACGCCGCTGCTGCCGGCGATCATCGCGGCGGGATGGTTCGATCCCGCCGGCGGCGCCTATCTCGGCGCCGCCAACCTCGCCGGCTATTTGCTGGGCGCGCTCGTCGCCGGCAAGCTGTCGCGGCGTTTCGAGACCGTCACGATCCTGCGCGCCTCGATGGTCCTGGCGACCGCGGCCTTCTTCGCCGGCGCCTTTCCCCTGAACTTCGCCTGGTACTTCGTCTGGCGCTTCATCGCCGGCTTTTCCGGCGCGGGGATCATCGTGTTGGGCGCCACCTCGATCCTGCCCCACGTGCCGCCGTCCCGCCGCGGTCTGGTGAGCGGCGCCATCTTCATGGGGATCGGGCTCGGCATCGTGGCGGCCGGCACGCTGGTGCCTTTGCTGCTGCGCCTGGGCCTGATGGAAACCTGGCTCGGCCTCGGCCTGGTCGCGTTGGTGCTGACGGCGATCGCCTGGAACGGCTGGCCGAAACAGGCGGCGCCGGGTCCAGCCTCCGGCCCTGCCGCGCCGGCGGCGCCATCAGGCCTCCTCGCTTTGCGGGCGCTCTACCTCGAATACGGATTGAATGCGGCCAGCCTGGTGCCGCACATGATCTTCCTGGTCGATTACGTCGCCCGCGGCCGCGGCGAAGGCTTGCAGGCCGGCGCCTTCCATTGGGTGCTGTTCGGCCTCGGCGCGATCGTCGGCCCGCTGGTCGGCGGCACAGTCGCCGACCGTATCGGCTTCCGTCGCGCGCTGCGTCTTGCCTTCATCCTGCAGGCGATCGCCGTCTCGATCCCCGCCTTCGGGCCGGGTGCGATTGCGCTGATGGTGTCGAGCGCCGTGGTCGGCGCCGCCGTGCCAGGCATCGTCGCGCTGGTGCTCGGCCGCGTGCATGAGCTGCTGCCGCATGCGCCGGCGCAGCAGAAAACCGCCTGGAGCCGGGCCACGACCAGCTTCGCGGTGTTTCAGGCCGCCGGTGCCTACGGGATGTCGTATCTCTTCGAAAGGACCGGCGGCCATTATGCGACGCTCTTCGCCGTTGCCGCCGGCGCGGTGGTCCTGGCGCTGCTGATCGATCTGGTCGCCGCGCGGCGTTGAGCTACTTCGCGATCACGCCCGGGACGCCGCTCGCCAGCATCATCTGCCGCGCCTTCTCCTTGTAGAGTGGGCGCACGTCTCGCGTCGGCGGGCGGCAGCGGCTGGAATCCAGGCCGACCAGCTCCATGCAGAGCTTGTCGAGATAGCCGTCGCCGCTGGTGAATCCTTTCTCGATCTCGACCCAGAGGTGATAGAAGGGCATCGCCTCCTGCACCATCATCCGCTGCACTTCGCCGTAATCCTTGGCGTTCAGCCGGTCCAGCAGCTTGATGCCCCATTCCGGCCAGTAGTTGCACAAGTGCACCTCGAAGGCCCGCGCACCCATCATGTGGCTCATGGTGAACAGCAGGTTGTTGTCGATGATGGTGAGCCTGTCGGCGAAATGCGAGACCGCGCTTTCGAACTCCATCGCATCGGTGCGCGGCGTCGCCCATTTGAGGCCGACCACATTCGGGATCTCGGAGAGCTTGTCCACCATGCCGAAGGAGATGCCGGCGCTGGTCCAGAAGGTGTTGTAGACGATGATGCCGATGTCAGCGGCCTCGGCCGCGGCGACGACGTATTCGTAGAAGTCGCCCTCGGTATGCGTGAAGTAGAACGGGCAGGAGACCTGGATGAAGCTGCAGCCGATCTCCTTGGCGGTCCTGGCCAGGCGCTGCAGCTCGCGCGTGCTCGTGGTCTGCGCGCCCATCGCGACCGGCACGCGGCCGCCGGCCTCGGCGACCACCGCTTCGGCGACCATCTTGCGCTCGTCGAAGCTCATGGTCGAGAAATCGCCCGCCGCGCCGCCCGCCAGCAGCACGGCGTTCCCTTCGTTGATGCCGCGTGAGAGCAGGAACTTCACGTGCCGCCGGGTGGCGCCGGTATCCACCTCCAGGTCCGGATCGCGGAACATGGTGGGCACGGTGATGTAGCAGCCTTCCAGGCTCTTTTTCAGTTTCTCGCGATCCATGATGCTGCCGGTGTTCGAGCGTCGATGGCTCTACTATCCGGCGGCGCCTCGGATTTATTTGACGATGCGCGACAAGGAATTGACGCGGGCGGCCTAGGCGCCCGCGTGGTCCGCCCTGATCAGATCCGCCGCCTTCTCCGCCGCCATGATCACCGCGGCGTTGATGTTGCCGGTCGGGAGATCCGGCAGGACCGAGGCATCGACCACCCGCAGCGCGTCGACGCCGCGCAGTTTCAGCGCGGTATCGACCACCGCCAGGGGGTCGCTGTCGGCGCCCATCTTGCAGGTGCCGAGCGGGTGATGAACGGTGATCGAGGTCTTCTTGATATGCTCGTCGATCGCCGCATCCGAGTTCTTGTCGCCGCCGGGGAAGAATTCCCGGGCGATGAACGGCTCCATCGATTTCTGCGCGGCGACCTCGCGGGCCAGCTTCACGCCGGCACGCATCGCCTTCCAATCGGCATCGGTCGACAGGAACCGCTGCAAAATCCTGGGATGCGCTTCGGGATCGGTCGAGCGCAACGTGACCTGGCCGCGGCTTTCCGGATGCAGCATAACGATGCGGCAGGCGAAGCCGTCGGCAAACGGCTGCTTGAACGGCTTCATGTAAGGCCAGGCACCGAGCGGCGCCGCGGTCAGCAGGAACTGGATGTCCGGCAGCTTCAGCTCGTCGCGGCTCTTGAGAAACGCGGTGATGCCGCCCGGCACATCCGATGCGAAGCCCTTGCCGAAGAAATAGGCCTGGGCGAGCGCGGGGGCGATCCGGTCGAAGCGCATCGCGTGGAAGAACGGACTCTTCTCCTTGCGGTGATACATCAGGATTGTCGAGACATGGTCCTGCAGGTTCTTGCCGACGCCGGGCAAGGCGACCTTCACCGGAATATCATGCGCCTTGAGCTCCGCCGGATCGCCGATGCCGGAGAGGTTGAGGAGCTGCGGGGTGTTGATGACGCCGCCGGCCAGGATCACCTCGCGCTCCGCCCGTACCTTGTGCACCACGCCGTGCTGCCGGTATTCGATGCCCGTGGCGCGCTGGCCTTCCATCAGCACCTGCAGCGCCAGCGCGTTCACCTGGATCTCGACGCCACCGCGCTTCAGCGCCGGGCGGAGATAGGCCGAGGCGGTGCTGGCGCGCTTGCCGTTCTTGATGGTCATCTGCAGACGGCCGAACCCATCTTGTTTCGCGCCGTTATAGTCGTCGGTCGAGGCATGGCCCGCGGCCTTGCCGGCCTCGGCGAAGGCACCGAGCAGCGGGTCTTCGTAATGGCAGAACTGGGTGCCGAGCGGGCCTTGGCCGCCGCGGTAGGAGTCGCCGCCGCCTTCCCAGCTTTCCTGTTTCTTGAAGTAGGGCAGGATCTCGTCAAAGGACCAGCCCTTCGCGCCATCCGCCGCCCAGCGGTCGTAGTCGCCGCGGTTGCCGCGCACATAGGCCATCGCATTGGTCGAGGAGCAGCCGCCGACCACCTTGCCGCGGGCGCATTCGACCGCGCGGCCGCCGACACTCTCTTCGGGCTCGCAGAAATAGCCCCAGTCGTGCAGCCGGTTGACCAGGATCTTGCCCCAGCCGAGCGGGATATGGATCCAGGGGTCGCGGTCCCAGTCGCCGGCCTCGAGCAGAAGCACGGTGACGCCCTTCTCTTCGGTCAGCCGATGGGCCAGCACGCAGCCGGCCGAACCCGCGCCGACGATCACATAGTCGAAGTTCTTTTCAGTCTGCATTCGGTGATCGCCCCACGCCGCTCTCGCCTGTCCCTACTCTTGTCCAAGGCGATCGCGCGAGACCGGCGGCGCTATTGGTTCGAGCCTTGGTCTCGCTCACCCGACCCGCGGAACCTTGATTTCGGCGCGCCGGCGGGCGTTATCGCGATCGTTTGGTTCAGCGCGCGCGTCGATTGGTTCGATCTTGTCGGGCGCCCGATGACCAATCCTGTAACATGGGGAACCAATGGCCCGCAAGCCGACGGGCCTGCGGTTCGCGCGGTTCAGCGCGCTATTGCTGGACGGTGGCGGCGGGGAAGGCGTGCTCGTAGATGTAGCGCTGCACGTCGGAGAGATGGCGCTGCATCAGGCTCTCGGCCTTCTCGCCCTGGCGCGCTGCGATTGCCGCGGAGATTTCCTGGTGGAAATCGGCATAGACCGACTGGCGCTTGAAGCAGTTCGCGTTCTCGCCCAGCCGCCGCCAGCCGGAATCGCGCTGGCTGGCATGCAGCGTGTCGAACACCGCGAGAAAGAGGGCGTTGCGCGCGACCTCGGCGATGGTGCGGTGGAAACGCATGTCGGCTTCCTCGTAGCGCGCCGAATCCGGCGCCGCGCGGGTATCGCCGGCAATCGCGACCAGCTTGTCGATCTCGGCCTGGGAGGCGCGGAACGCCGCCAGCCGCGCCATCACCGGCTCGATCGCCAGCCGCACCTCGATCACTTCCAGCGGATTGGTGTGGTCGAGGATGTTGGCGAAGGCCGGGTTGGAGCGGAGATCGATGCCGGTCCCGCGAATCGCGGAGCCGACCGCGCGCACCAGAGCCGGGCCGGATTCCTTGCCGAGATCGCCGGCGGGATGTCCGTGGACGCCGTTGATGAAAGTGCCACGGCCCTGGTGCCGCGAGATCCGGCCTTCGCGCTCCAGGACTTCGAGCGCCCGGCGCAAGGAACGGCGGCCGACGCCGAGCTCGCTCGCCAGCGAACGCTCCGGCGGCATGCGGCCGCCGCTGCTGAACTCGGCGCTGGCAATCAACTGCCGCAGCTTGATGAGCGTGTGGTCGGTGCGCTCCATGGCGGATTCCCTGTACTGCCGCCCCCTCTTCTGTCCGCGAAGGGTGCGGTCGGTGAAACCATTCTTGGCGCGGACGATACCATGATCTTCCGGCGGCAACAATCCACCGCACCAATCGATCCTATGAATGGACTCTCGTTGACGGTGACGAACGGAAATGGTTACGATCGAGGCCAGCGAAATACGGGACCAATCGGTGATTGGTTCACGTGAAAAATGGCGTCAAGGGTGAGGCGGCGATGCAGTCGAACAAGGCGAAAGAGCACAATCTCCAGGCCGCGTTGGATCAGCTGCACGCGGATGTCTATGCCAGCAACATGGCGCCCTACTGGGTGGTCGACCGCACCAAGCTGCATGACGAAGACACCCAGGTCATGGACAAGCGCAAGGCGATCCCGTTCCTGTGGACCTACAAGGACCAGATCGAACCGCTGCTGCACCGTTCCGCCGAATTGATCACGACCGAGACCTCGGAGCGCCGCTCATTGGTTCTGGTCAACCCGGGCCTGGCGCCGAGCCGCGCCACCACGACCACCATGTATGTGGCCTATCGCCTCAACGATCCGCGCGAGATCATGCCGCCGCACCGGCATTCGCCCAACGCGATCCGCTTGGGGCTGACCGGCAAGGCCAACTTCACCGGCGTCGAAGGCGAGAACATCACCTTCGGCCCGGGCGATCTCGTCCTCACGCCGCACGACACCTGGCACAACCACGGCAACCAGGGCGACGACAACGCGATCAACCTCTCGGTCCTCGACCTGCCGCTCGTGGAAGCCCTCAACTCGATGTATTTCGAGCACGATTACACCGAAGAAGAAGAGGGCGTGAAGATCAAGAAGAAGATGCAGTCGGAGCGCTTTCCCTCGGACTACTCGCAGCAGATCTATGGGAGCGGTGGCCTGCTGCCGCGCTTCGTCTCGCATCACCGCGGCGCCGGCACCGCCTCGCCGATGTATGTCTATCGCTACGACATGATGCGCGAGGCCCTGGAGCGCTTCAAGAATTGGGACGGCGATCCCCATGAAGCGATCATGATCGAATATGTCGATCCCACCACCGGCCAGGGCATCTTCAAGACCATCACTTTCTTCATGCAGATGCTGCGGCCCGGCGAGAAGACCCTGCCCTTGAAGCAGAGCGCCAGCCTGGTGGTCTCGCCCTTCGAGGGCAGCGGCTATACCCAGGTCGGCAACAAGAAGATCGAGTGGGATCCGTTCGACACCTTCGTGGTGCCGGGCGGCTATTGGGCCGAGCATGTGAACACGTCGGATAAGCCGGCGATCCTGTTCGTCGCCAGCGACGAGCCGACCCTGAAGGCGCTCTCCTTCTACCAGAAGCACGGCAAGAACAAGCAAGGCGACATCGTAAAGCTCGCCTGAACAGAGATCATGGCAAAAGCGAAGAACACCAAGCTGCTCGCCAATTTTGACTGCCCGGGCGGCGGTCAGGTCTGGGTCGAGGGCAACCATCTGTTTGTCGGCCACATGCGGCAGCCGACCGGCACGACCATCGTCGATATCTCCGATCCCCGGAAGCCGAAGACCGTCGCCAAGGTCGAGGTGCCGGAAGGCTGGCATTCGCATAAGGTGCGCGTCGCCAACGGCATCATGATCGTCAACCACGAGAAGCAGGGTCCGGCCGGCGATCTCGGTTTCGGCGGGGGCTTGGGCATCTACGACGTCTCGAACCCGGCGGCGCCGAAGCACATCACCAACTGGCGCACCCATGGCAAGGGCGTGCACCGCTTCGACTTCGACGGCCGCTACGCCTATATCTCGCCGACCGCCGAGGGCTATGTCGGCAACATCGCGATGATCCTGGACCTCAAGGACCCCGCGAAACCGCAAGAGGTCGGGCGCTGGTGGATTCCGGGCCAGTGGACCGCGGGCGGCGAGGAATACCCCTGGGAGAACTGGACGCCGCCGCGCTGCCATCACCCGATGCGCCGCGGCGACCGGCTCTATGTCTCCTATTGGCACCACGGCTACTACATCCTCGACATCGAGGACATGTCGAAGCCGAAGCTGATCGCCGGCGGCAACACCTCGCCGGCTTTCCCGCACCCGACCCATACCTGCCTGCCGATCCCCGAGCCCTTGAAGGGCCGCAAGATCATGGTGGTGGCGGATGAGGACGTGGCGAAGCTCTGGCCGGCCGCCCCGGCCTTCACCTGGATCTACGACATCACCAACGAACATTGCCCGATCCCGATCTCGACCTGGCAGGTCGAGGGCCTGGACAAGGACGGCACGCCGCAGCCGCCGATGATGGGCTGCCACCAGCCCTCCGAGCGGTTCAAGGGGACCATCATCCCCTTCGCCTGGTTCGCCCAGGGCTTGCGGATCCTCGATATCGCCGATCCCTTCGCGCCGAAGGAGATCGCCTTCTACGAGCCGGACGCGCCGCAAGGCCATGAATTGTCTTCATCCAATGATGTGACTATCGACGACCGCGGAATCTGCTATCTGATAGACCGGCAACGCGGCGTCGATATCATCGAGACGTCTGTACTCTAGAAAGATTGTCGGCTTAGGATTTTCGGGGGGACATTTTGGCCAGCAACATCACACCGATCGGCAAGAAGAACCCGAACCTGCCGTTCCATCCGGCGGTGCGCGCCGGCGACTTCATCTATGTCTCCGGCCAGGTTGCCAAGGACGAGAAGGGCAATATGTGCGTCGGCAATATCGAAGATGAGACGCGCTGGACCCTCGAGGCCATCAAGCGCATCCTCGCTCTGGAGGGCGCCGACCTCTCGGACGTGGTGAAGATCACCACCTATCTCGAGGATGCGCGCGACTTCAGCCGCTACAACGGCGTGTTCAAGGAGTATTTCCCGGACGGGAACGTGTCGCGCACCACGGTCGAGGCGCGCGCCGTCATCAGCTGCAAGATCGAGATGGACGCCGTCGCCTACAAACCGAAAGCTTAACCAATAACGGCGGCGCGCAACGCCGCCTCAAAGATCGCCCAGGGAGAGTCCTATGTTGAGAGTTCTTGGCCGTGCCACTTCCGGCAACGTGCAGAAGGTCCTGTTCTTCCTCGAGGAGACCGGCACGCCTTACAGCCGCGAGGATTACGGCCGCCAGTTCAACAATACCGGCGGCGACTATCTGAAGCTCAATCCCAACGGCAAGGTGCCGACCCTGGTCGACGGCGACACGGTGATCTGGGAATCCCACACCATCCTGCGCTATCTCGCGAGCAAAGGCGGCAAGACCGATCTCTACCCGACCGATCTCGTGGCGCGGAGCCAGGTCGAGCGCTGGATGGACTGGCTGCTGGCCTCGGTGAACTACCAGTATGTGCAGGTGTTCAAGGATTCGAAGAAGGCCGACAACGAGCGTGCGCCGACCTTCGCGGCGGATGCCAAGGAGTTGGGCGCGCAGCTCGCGATCCTGGACCAGGCGATCGCCGGGAAGAATTTCGTCACCGGCAACAGCCTCAGCCTCGCCGACATCGCCATGGGCCCGGTGCTGCACCGATGCCTCGATTTCCCGATCGAGCTCCCGGCCCTCGCCAATCTGCGCGCCTGGCGCGACCGGCTGAAGGAGAAGGCCTCCTTCAAGAAAGCGACGGTGGGCTGATTCCGGTATGAAAAGCGCTGGGATGAGCAAAGCCGCCGTCATCGGTCTTGGCACCATGGGTCCCGGCATCGCCGCGACCCTGGCGCGCGCCGGCTACACGGTTTCGACTTTCGACGCCGATGCCGGCCAGCGCGCCAAGGCCAAGGCCGGTTTCGACATCGCGACCACGGTGCTGGGCGCGCTCGGCGTGCCGGAAAAGCCGCAGGGATCCATCACCGTCGCCGAGACTTTGGTGGAAGCGGTCGCCGGCGCCGATCTCGCCATCGAGAACGTCTCCGAGAAGCTCGACGTCAAAATCGCGGTGTTCCGCGAGATCGAGGCCACGGTCCCCAAGGACTGTATCATCGCCTCCGACACCTCGGGGATTCCGATCACCAAGATCCAGGAAGGCGTCGCCACGCCGGCGCGGGTGATCGGCATGCATTGGTCGAACCCGCCCCATATCATCCCGATGATCGAGGTCATCCCCGGCGCGCAGACCGATCCCAAGACCACCGCGGCGATGACCGCGATCGTGAAAGAGATCGGCCATCTGCCGGTGCTGATCAAGAAGGACGTGCCGGGCTTCGTCGAGAACCGCGTGCTCTATTCGATCATGCGCGAATGCGTCGATCTGGTGGAGCAGGGCGTGATCGAGCCCGAGGCGCTGGACACCTGCGTCTCCTGGGGCATCGGCTACAAGCTCGCGGTGGTCGGGCCGATGGCGCTCCTGGACATGGCCGGGCTCGACATCTACCAGGCGGTCAGCTCCTACCTCAACCAGGAGCTCTGCACCCGCAGCGACACCGCCGGCTATGTGACCGCGAAGACCCAGCAGGGCAAGCTCGGCATGAAGACCGGCGGCGGCATCTTCGACTACACGCCGGAAAAGATCGATGCGCTCCGCGCCGACCGCGCGAAGAAGCTGGTCGCCGTGCGCAAGGCTTTGGGAGTTTAACGAGACATGGAAATCGCGCCACCATGGATGAGGGCTGCGCGGCGCGGATAGCCAAGTTCGAGAAGCGCAGCATCTAAAGCGTGCGTAACAATGAAACGAGGGAAATGAGGAGGCTTCTATCATGAACAGGATTTCAAGACGGTTGATGACGGCGACCGCCATTGCCGCGGTGCTGGCGACCGGCGCCTTTGCGGTCGGCGCGCAAGCGGCGGACGTGAAGAAGATCGCCGTGATGACGCCGGAAGACCCGACCGACTACGGCTGGAACCAGCAGGGCTTCGACGCGGCGAAGGCCGTGGCGGAGAAGTTCGGCCTGGAGTTCATGCCGGCGACGGGCCTCGGCTACGGCGACGTGCACCCGCAGGCGCGCGAGCTGGCCGATGACGGCGCCAGCCTGATCATTGCCCATGCTTCCGGCTACAACACCGCGGTGCCGGAAGTCGGCGCCGAGAAGAAGGTGCCGGTCGCGATCGTCGACAAGGAAGGCGCGGGCGTTCCTGGCGTGCTCGCCGACTACACGCTCTCCGGCCATGAAGGCGCCTATATGGCGGGCGCGCTGGCGGTGAAGATGTCGAAGTCCAAGACCGTCGGCATCGTCGTCTCGGGCGAGCCGCCGTCCTGGAACTCGCAGTCGGCGGCCTTTGCCAACGGCGTCAAGGCGACCGACCCCGGCGTGAAGATCCTCTACGCCGTGATCGGCCCAGCCGCCTATGCGGATGCGGCCGGCGGCAAGCGCGTCACCGAGCAGCTGATCGGTGCCGGCGCCGACGTGATCTTCGGCCAGGGCGATGGCGCCAGCTTCGGCATGCTCCAGGCGGTCGAGACGGCGAAGAACAAGACCTGGTTCATCGACGTGATCGGCGACAAGACCAAGATCGACAAGGGCAACCTCTTGTCCTCGGTGGTCTGGGACATGGTCCCGGTCTACACCCAGATGGTCGAGGACCTGAAGGCCGACAAGTTCGGCACGCATGAATATGCGATCAGCCTGAAGGACAACTCGGTCGCGCTGCTGCACACCAAGCATATTCCGGACGATGTCTGGAAGTCGCTCGAGGATCTGCGCGCGAAGATCATCGACGGCAGCGTGAAGGTCGACCGCATCGAGGACGCACAGAAAGTGCGCGCCCTGATGAGCTCGGTCGATCCGGGGCCGGCGCAGTAAGCAGCGAGTCTATTGCGAAGGGCCACGCCGTCCTGCGGCGTGGCCCGACGCAGTCTTGCATCATGAACCAGACTTCAGCGGTCGTTGCGGTCCGCAACGTCACCAAGCGATTCCCAGGCGTGGTCGCCAACGCCGACGTCTCGCTCGACTTCAATGCGGGCGAGGTCCACGTCCTCCTGGGCGAGAACGGGGCCGGCAAGTCCACCCTGATCGGCATGCTGGCCGGCATGCAGCAGCCGGACGAGGGCGAGATCCTGATCGGCGGCAGCGCCGTCAAGATCGCCTCGCCGCGGCACAGCCTTGAATTGGGCATCGGCACGGTGTTCCAGCATGTGCTGCTGGTGCCGAGCCTCACCGTGATCGAGAACCTGATGCTGGGCGGCAACTGGTGGCAGCGCCTCGCGCGCAGCGTCGCGCTGAAGCGGTTCCAGGAATTGTCCGGCCTGCTCGGGGTGCAGATCGACCCTGATGCCCAAGTCGGCCGACTTTCGCTCGGCGAGCAGCAGCAGGTCGAGATCATGCGCGCGCTCTGGCGCGGCGAGAAGGTGCTGATCCTCGACGAGCCGACCTCGATGCTGACGCCGCAGGGGGTCAAGGATCTCGGGGCCGTCATGAAGCGCCTGCGCGACAAGGGCGTGGCGCTGATCCTGATCACCCATAAGCTGGTCGAGGCCTATGCCTTCGGCGACCGCATCTCGGTGCTGCGCCTGGGCCGCATGGTCGGCGACATCCCGCCGGAGCAGCTGAAAGCGATGACCGAGAAGCAGGTCACCGACACCGTCATCCAGATGATGTTCGGCACCACCGAGGCCCATGCCCGCGACGCCGAGATCCTGACCGGCCGCGGCCGCGCCGCCCACAAGGATCGCACGATCGACCGCGGCGGGCCTGCGCGCCTCCAGCTCCGCGACATCAGCACCGAGGCCGAGCGCGGCGCTTGTCCCTTGCGCGCCGTCAGCTTCGATCTCTGGCCCGGCGAAGTGCTGGGCATTGCCGGTGTCGACGGCAACGGCCAGAAACATCTCGCCGAAGTCCTGGCCGGCCAGCGCCGCGCCGGCGGCGGCCAGATCACCATCGGCGGGACCGACGTCACGGCCGACGGCGTGCCGGAACGCCGCAAACATGGCGTGCGCTATGTGACCGACGAGCGGCTGGGCGAGGGCACGGTCGGCGCCTTCTCGGTCGCGACCAACCTGGTGCTGAAGGAGATCGGCACGTCGCCGTTCTGGAAACGCGGTATCAGCGACTGGCACCGGATCCACGACCATGCCCGCGGCCAGATCCAGCGCAACGACATCCGCACGCCCTCGGAGAAGACGCCGGTCGGGCGGCTCTCCGGCGGCAATATCCAGAAGGTGCTGCTGGCCCGCGAACTCAACGCCGAAGCCAGCATCGCCGTCTTCAACAAGCCGACCTATGGCCTCGACTTGCAGAACACCCGCCTCGCGCATGACCGCATCCTCGCCAGCGCCGGCAGCGGCATGGCGATCGTGGTGATCTCCACCGATCTCGACGAGCTCCTGGAAATCTCCGACCGGATCGCCGTCATGTTCCAGGGCCATCTCGCCGGCATCGTCGAGAACGGCCCCGATGTCGAGCGCAAGGTCGGCTTGTTGATGACCGGCGCCAATGCGGAGGCCGCATGAGCGCCGAAGTCGAAACCTTGCCAGGTCAGCTCCCCGGCGGCGACCGGATGAAGGAGATCGGCTCGGCCATCGCCCGGGTGCTGATCCCGGTGCTGCTGGCTTTGGTCATGGGCGGCATCATCCTGCTCATCCTCGGCAAGGACCCGCTGGCCTATTACGGCTATGTGGCGAAGCGCGGGCTGCTGACCTGGGGCGGCTTGCAGGAGACCTTCACGCGCATGGCGCCGCTGCTCTTGATCGGCGCCGGACTGATCGTCGCCTTCCGCGCCGGCATCTGGAATCTCGGCGGCGACGGGCAGTTCCTGCTGGCGGCGGTGATCACTTCGGCCACCGCGCCGGCTTTGGTCGGGACCTTGCCCGACATTATCGTCCTGCCGCTCTGCATGCTGCTCTCGATCGCGACCGGTGCGCTCTGGTCGGTGATTCCGGCGCTGCTCAAGGCGCGCTACGGCATCAACGAGATCATCACCTCGATGATGATGAGCTTCCTCGGCGTGAGCTTCGCGAATGTGCTGATCAAGCTGCTGTTCTGGGATCCCGCCACCACCGTGCCGCAGACCCGCACGCTTCCGGTCGAGGACCGCCTGCCGCGGCTCGGCGACAGCACCATCCACAGCGGCATCCTGATCGCGGTCGCGGTCATCATCCTGGTGCATCTGATGATGACCCGCACCGCCTTCGGGCTGAAGCTGCAGGTGGTCGGCGCCAATCCGGCGGCGGCGGTGCATGCGGGATTGAACGTGGCCTGGCTGACCATGGCCACCTTCGCGATCAGCGCCGGGTTGATCGGCCTCGGCGGCTCGGTCGAGATCCTCGGCGTTTTCGGCACCGTGCGCGCCGACTGGAACCCGGCCTACGGCCTGCTGGTGGTGCCGCTGGTCTTCCTCGCGCGGTTCAACGGCTTCGGCACCATCGGCTTCGTCTTCTTCTTCTCGGCCTTGATGATCGGCGGCGACAGCGCCGCGCGTCGGATCGGCGTGCCCAACCATTTCGTCCTGGTCCTGGTCGCCCTGCTGCTGATCTTCCTGGCCGTGGTCGAATACCTCGACCATATCCGCCGCAAGAAAGCACGCTGATATGGAAGGCCTGCTCACCCAACCTTTCCTCACCGCCCTCCTGTTCGGTGCCGTGACCGCGGGCGTGCCTTTGCTGCTGGCGGGGCTCGGCGAACAGATCTCCGAGAAGGCCGGCGTGCTCAACATCGGCATCGAAGGCATGATGCTGTTTGGCGCCTATACCGGCTTCGTCGCCGCCTATTATTCCGGCTCGTTCACGCTCGGCTTCATCGGCGGCGGAATCGGCGGTGCGGTGGTGTCGCTGATCGTGATGCTGCTCTGCATCCGCTTCGGCCTGAACCAGATCGTGATCGGCATCGCGGTCACCATCGGCTTCGAAGGCCTGACCGCGCTGCTGCATTACTTCCAGTTCAGCCGCACCTACCCGCGGCTCGATGCAGCACCCTTGCTGAGCCTTCCGGGCTTGGGTGCCATTCCGGTCATCGGGCCCGGCCTCTTCAACCACAATGCCGTGGTCTATCTGGCGGTGATCCTGGTCGGCGTCTTCACCTGGATGTTCCGCTCGACCTATGTCGGCCTCAACCTGGAGGCCGCAGGCAACAAGCCGGCCGCACTCGACGCCGCGGGGGTCAGTGTCATCAAGACCCGCGCCCTGGCGGTGCTCTCGACCGGATTCCTGGCGGGGCTCGGCGGCGCCTATATGGCCAATGTCGGCGCAGGCCTGTTTGTGCCGATGATGACCGGCGGCGCCGGCTTCATCAGCATCGTGCTGGCGATGCTGGCGCGGGGACGGCCGGTCTGGGTGCTGCTGGGCGCGGCGCTGTTCGGCGCCAGCCTCTCCATGACCACGGCGCTCCAGGTCGCGGGGGTCAACGTGCCGACCGATGTCGTGCAGATGTTGCCCTTCGCCATGGTTATGCTGGTTCTGGTAATCTTCGCGCGGCACAGCGTGCTGCCGCCGGCGCTCGGATTGCCTTATGTGCGCGGCGACCGCGGCTGACGGGATACAAAGGGAAGGGAGGCCCCATCATGTCCGACACGAAAGTCTACCTGCTCGACGGCGGAACCCTGGTGATCGACGGGTTCCACGCCTTCTGGAACCGCGGGCCCGGCGGCGAGCTCCGCTTCCCCTGCTATTCGGTGGTGGTCGAGCACAAGGACGGCACCTACATGTTCGACACCGGCTACGACTTCGACCATGTGATGCGGGTGCTGCCCTTTGAGAAGCCGATCCAGGACAAGGCGCAGACCATTCCCGGCCAGCTCGCGGCGATCGGCAAGAAGACCAGCGACATCAACTACGTCATCAACTCCCACTATCACTTCGACCATTGCGGCGGGAACAAGCACTTGCACGAGGCCTGCACCATCTGCCACGCCAAGGAGCTGGAGCAGAGCGCCAACTGCCAGCCCTTCGAGCATCTGGGCTATTCCGACCTCACCTTCTCGCCCGAGATCATGAAGCAGAAGAACGTGCAGCTGCCGCCGGATCCCGCGCTCGACATGTACACGCCGAAATTCCAGACCCTGACCGGCGACCAGGAGATCGCCAAAGGCGTCTGGCTGTTCGAGACGCCGGGGCATACGGCCGGCCACTACAGCATGATGGTCGAGCTGAAGAACCGCCGGCCGATGCTGTTCACGGCCGATGCCTGCTACAGCAAGAAGAACATGGACATGATGTGCATCTCGAGCTTCCACCTCGATCCGGTGGGCAGCCTGAACTCGATGAAGCGCCTGAAGACGCTGGCCGAGAAGCACGACGCCGAGCTCTTCTATTCGCACGACCTGGAGAGCTTCAAGACCTACCAGACGGGTGCGAACTACTACTCCTGACGCGTATTCAGCGTCATCCCCGGGCCGAGCCCGGGGATGACAATCAAGTTGGTGTCAGCGGTGGTGCGCTACCACCGCGCCATGCCGGCGTCGACGTTCAGCGCCTGGCCGGTGATCCAATGCGCTTCTTCCGAAGCCAGGAAGGCGACCGCCGGGACGATGTCCGCCGGCACGCCCTTGCCCTTGATCGCCTGCAGCATGTCGACGAAGCCGAAGGCGTCCTTGTGCGGCGTGGTCTGCACGCCCTCGGTGTCGGTCAGGCCGGGCATCACGGTGTTGCAGGTGATCTTGTAGCCGCCGAGCTCGGTCGCGAGCGCCCGGGTGAAGGAAAAGACACCGCCCTTCGTTGCGACGTAATGCGCCATGTTCGGCGTGCCCGCCAGCATGCTGTTTGAGCCGAAATTGACGATGCGGCCGTAGTTGTTCTTGCGCATGAGGTCCGAGCCCGCCTTGCACATGAGGAAGAGGCCGTCGAAATTGACCCGCGCCACGCGCCGCCATTCCTCGAAGGTGAGCTCGTCCCATTTCACGAAGGGCACGATCGCCGCGACATTGACCAGCACGTCGAGCTTGCCGGCCTTAGCGGCGACGCCGTCGAACAGCGCCTTCACCGAGGCCGGATCGCCGATATCGGTCTGCTGGCCGTAGGACTTGCCCCCGATCTCCTTGGCCGTCGCTTCCGCGCCCTTGCCGTTGATGTCGGCGGCGATGACGGTGGCGCCCTCCGCACCCAGTCGCAAGGCCACGGCCTTGCCCATGCCCTGCGCCGCGCCGCTCACCACGGCCACCCGGCCTTCAAATCGCTTCATGCTCGTCCCCTCTGTCTTGATGCGTTCTGTCTCAGCCCTTGGCGATCACGGCCAGCGCGGCCTCGACGCCGGCGCCGACATCGATCTTCTTGCCCAGCTTCCGGAGTGCGCCGCCGAAGGCGGTGACCGCGACGGTCGCATAGACCGGCTCCGCCACCGGGCCCATATGGCCGATGCGGATCAGCTTGCCCTTGGTCTGGTCGCGCCCGCTGGAGAACACCACGCCGAAGCTTTCGCGCGACGCGGCGATGATGTCGCTGTCCTTCAGGCCCGCCGGCACCGTGACCGCGGTGCAGGTCGGCGAGGCGATGGCCTCGCTCCTGGCCCAGAGCGAGAGCCCCATCGCCTTGATGCCGGCCCGGGTCGCGCGCGCCGTCAGGGCGTGGCGATGCCAGACATTCTCCGCGCCTTCCTCGAGATAATGGTCGAGCGCCGCGTCGAGGCCGTTGATATCGGCGATCGAAGGCGTGAAGGGGAAGGGCTTCTCCTTGCTCCAGGCATCCTTCCAGTCGGAGAGGCTGAGAATCGAGGCGAACGGCGCCTTCGGATTCTTCTTGATATGCTTCCAGGCCCGGTCGCTCACCGCCATCACGGTGACGCCCGGCGCGCCGCCCAGGCATTTGCCGGGACCGGTGATGAACACGTCGGCAAAGCAGTCGTCCGGGTGGATGTCCATGCCGCTGAAGGAGGAGACCGCATCGACGATCAGCAGCGCGTCGTGGTCGCGCACGATCCTGCCGATCTCCTTGGCCGGGTTGATGGTGCCGGAGGGCGTGTCGTGGTGCACCAGCGACACGACCTTGATGTCCGGCCGCTTCTTAAACGCGGCCTTCACGGCGGCGGGGTCGATCGATTCGTTGAACGGGACCTCGATCTCGACCATTTCCTTGTGATAGCGCGCCGACCAATAGCCAAAGCCCTTGCCGTAGACGCCCGACGCCAGGTTCAGCACCACGTCGCTGGGTGAGATCAGCGAGGCCGCCGTGGCCTCGATCGCCGGCGCCGGCTCGCATTGCAGGATCAGGGCGGGTGCGCGGGTCCGCATCGCCTTGGCCGCCTTCTTCGCCAGGTCCTCGTAGAACTGCTGGAACCACGGGTCGTAGTCGTATTGCAGCGGCCGCGCCATCGCCTGCAGGATCCGCGGATAGGCCGCGACCGGTCCCGCCGACAGGGTGATCACAGGTTCTTTCAGCGCGGCATTTTTCGACCGCACCGTCGTCTTCTTTGCCATGGTGGTTCGAGCCTTCCCCTCTTTGGTTCGTCGCAGTTGGAGCTTTGGTCCCGTCTGCGAACGCTCTCTTGATTGAATGATAGACTGGCGCCGAAAAAAGTGAAAACACTATCCGCATGTTTCACCGTCATTGGTCCCGGCTTCGATGTCGCAATCTCCGGAAAATTGGTTCGACTACCTGATCATTGGTTCCGGGACGGCAGGCGCGGTGCTCGCGTCACGCTTGAGCGAAGACCCGGCCATCAAGGTCGGTCTGGTCGAGGCCGGCGGCGCGCCGGAAGATCCACGCATCGCCGACCCACGCGCCTGGCCGCTGCTGCAAGGGAGCGCGGTCGACTGGGGCTACCGAACCCAGCCGCAGCGCCATGCCGCTAACCGCGTCTTCGACTGGCCGCGCGGCAAGGTGATCGGCGGCTCGACAGCGATCAACGCCATGGCCCATGTGCGCGGCCATGCCGACGACTTCGCCGCCTGGGACTGCGCCGGCTGGGGCTTCGCCGACCTGATGCCCTATTTCCTGAAGTCCGAGACCTACACGTCGGACGCTTCCGCGTTCCACGGTGACAGCGGCCCGCTGCATCTCATCCGCCCGCGCGACCCGCATGCGATCACCAAAGCCTATATGGCGGCAGGCGAGGAGGCGGGCTTTGCGCCGACTGCGGATCACAACGGCCCACAGATGACCGGGCCTTGCACCAACACGCTCACCATCAAGGACGGCAAGCGCCAGACCATCGCCGATGCCTATCTGACGCCGGCATTGAATCGGCCCAACCTCACCCTGCTGCCCTGGACCGAGGTCCAGTCGCTGATCGTCGCGCGCGGAAGATGCACCGGCCTTCTCGCCAAGACCAAGGACGGTGCCGTCACCTTGCGGGCCGATCGCGTGATCGTTGCGACCGGCGCGCTCGCCTCGCCCTGCCTGCTGATGCGTTCGGGCGTCGGCCCGGCGGACGAGCTGAAAGCGCTCGGCATCCCGGTCCATGCCGATCTGCCGGGGGTCGGGCGCAATCTGCATGACCATCTGCTCTCCGGCGGCAATGTCTATCGCGCGAAACGCCCGGTGCCGCCCTCGCAATACCAGAACTCGGAATCGCTGATGTACCTGCCGCGCAACGGCGCAGCCGGTGCGCCGGAGCTGGTGCTGGCTTGCGTCATCGCTCCGGTGGCGACCGAGCAGTTCACCGCACCCCCCTTCGGCGAGGCCTATACCGTGATGTTCGGCTTCACCCATCCGAAGAGCCGCGGCACGATCCGCTTGGCCTCGGTCGATGCGAACGTGCCGCCGCTGATCGATCCCAACTACTTGGCCGAAGACTACGACCGCGACTGCTATCTCGACGCCCTGGAGACGGCGCGCGCTGTCGGCAGCGCCGCAGCCCTGGCCGAGTGGCGCGGCGCGGAGATGCTGCCGGGTCCCAGCGTCACCGACCTAGCGGCGAAGCGCGATTTCTTGGAGAAGGCGGCCTTCACCCACCATCATCCGGTCGGAACTTGTCGCATGGGCGAGGGAAAGGACGCCGTGGTCGATCTGGAAATGAAGGTGCAGGGCATCGACGGCCTCTCGGTTTGCGACGCCTCGGTCATCCCGACCATCACCACCGGGCCGGTCAACGCCGCGATCGTCGCGATGGCGGAGCGGTACAGCGACCTTCTGAAGGGCAAGGCACCGCTGACGCCCCTCCTGCCGCTGGGGTTCCCCGTATGACGCGGTTTTTCTCCCTTTTTGCCGCGGCATCCCTGCTCGCGGGCTGCGCCGGCGGCGTGACGGAGTCCGGCGATCCCAAGGTGATGATCCAGATCGCCAATGCCGGGGCGGAACCGCTGCAATGCCGCATGATCTTTGGCCATTGGGTGGAGCGCGACCTCGGCCTGGCGGAAATCGGCGATGGCGGCGCGGAGGATATCTTCGTGACAGTCAGTCAGCAGCCGCAAGACGGCGCGCTCTATGTCATGCGCCCGGACGGCGCGCGCCGCATGATGCTCGAGAACATCTTCTGCGCCCGCCCCAATGACTGGCAGGCCACGGTCGGTCAGATCGATCTCGCATCTGTGCGCATGGCACGACCGGCGACGGTCGAGGTGCGTTGCGCCTTACCGCAGAACGGCGGTCGGGTGACCTGTGGCAAGCCGGCGTTTACCTCAGTCGGCTCATCCACCGCCGTGGAGTGATCTGCAAGAGCCTCGAGCCAGCAGCGTAAACCCCGCGCGGGCCGTCGGATTGATACCTATCACGATTGGTATCAATTTGATTTCCGCCGGCGGACGCTTGCATACGGCCGCGCGAAGTGTCAACAATCGGAGCCGTTTCCGATACCAATTGACGGATGGTTTCAAATGCCGCGCCGTGAACGTGCGATGGCCAAGCTGACCGAGGTGCTGGCCGGCCCGGATTATCCGGCCAACAGCCGCCTGCCGGCCGAGCGCGAGCTTGCGGTGCAGTTGGGCCTCAGCCGCAGCGCGCTGCGCGAGGCGCTCGAAGTCCTGGAGGCGCAGGGCAAGGTCTGGCGCCATGTCGGCCAGGGTACTTTCGTCGGCACCCGGCCGGCGCCAGTGCCCGCATCGCTCAGCCTAGTCACGTCGCGCACCAGCCCGAGCGAAGTCCTGGAAACGCGCCTGCTGCTCGAACCCCTGCTCGCCCGGATGGCCGCGCTGCGTGCGACCGACGCAGAGATCGAGCAGATGGAAGTTTTGCTGGAGAAGAGCGAAGCCGCGCGCGATGCCAAGACCTGGGAACTCTGGGACGGCCGCCTGCACCGCGCGGTCGCGGAAGCGGCGCATAACGGGCTGCTGCTCTCGATCTTCGACGCCTTCAACGCGATGCGCCGCCAGGCGAAATGGGGCGCCTTGCGCCAGGCCGCGCTGACGCCGGCGCGGCACGCCGCCTATTGCGCGCATCACCGCGCCTATGTCGCCGCCATCGCCGCCCGCGATCCCGCCAAGGCCGAGGCGCTGATGAAGAAACATATTGAGGCCGTGCGCGACGGCCTGCTCGGCGCCGCTGCGGCGGCGGAATAGTCCAGACCCAATCCCATGCAGAGGTTGCCGCATCATCATGCGTGATTTCCAGTCTCCCGGCCGCTCGCCGCTCCGCGTCACCGAGGCGGCCGCCTCGACCTCGCATCCGCTGGCCACGGTGGCGGCGATCGAGATGCTGAAGGCCGGCGGCAATGCGATCGACGCCGCGATCACCGCGGCGGCGGTCCTCGCGGTGGTCGAGCCGCAATCGACCGGCATCGGCGGCGACGGCTTCCTGCTCTATGCGCCGAAGGGCGAGGGCAAGGTCATCGCCTATAACGGCTCCGGCCGCGCGCCGCGGCGGGCGACGGTCGATTGGTATCTCGGGCAGGGCGTCAACGCGGTGCCTACCTACGGCGTCCATGCCGTGACCTATCCGGGCCTGGTCGACGCCTGGTGCCGCATCCATGCCGACCACGGCAGCAAGCCGCTGGAGCAGATCCTGGCGCCGGCGATCCGCTATGCGGAGGAGGGCTACATCGTCGCCGACCGCGTCGCCTTCGACTGGGCCCACTGCGCCGAGCGCTTCGCCGCGCAGCCGAATGTCGATCCGGTGCTCCTCCCCAACGGCCGCACGCCGAAGGCCGGCGAGAAGCTGCGCGATCCGCGCCTCGCCGAAACCCTGCGCAAGATCGCCCGGCAGGGCCGCGACGGTTTTTACCGGGGCTCGGTCGCCGAGGACATCGTCCAGCACCTGAAGAGCCTCGGCGGCCTGCACGAGATGGACGATCTCGCCGGCACGCAGGGCGACTATGTCGAGCCGATCTCGACCAACTATCGCGGCACCGACATCTTCCAGATGCCGCCCAACAACCAGGGCATCACCGCACTGTTGATGCTGAACGTCCTCAGCGGCTTTGAATTGGGCAAGCTCGATCCGTTGAGCGCCGAGCGGCTGCATCTCGAGATCGAGGCCGGACGCCTCGCCTATCGCGACCGCAACGCCCTGATCGGCGACCCGGGCCAGGCCAACATCCCCACCCGGGAGCTCCTGGCGAAGGACTATGCCGCGAAGCTGCAGCAGCGGATCAGCCGCGACCGCGCCATCGCCGACCTGCCGCCGCCGCTGCTGGAGGCGAGCGACACGGTCTATCTCTGCGTCGTCGATCGCGACCGCAACGCGGTCAGCCTGATCAACTCGACCTATCATTCCTTTGGCAGCGGCGTGGTCGCGCCAAAGAGCGGCGTCATCCTGCAGAACCGCGGTTCCAGCTTCCGCCTCGACCCGAAGCACCCGAACGCGATCGCACCGGGCAAACGGCCGATGCACACGATCATGCCGGGCATGGCGGTGAAGGACGGGCGCGCACTGATGCCCTACGGCGTGATGGGCGGCGACTATCAACCGTTCGGCCATGTGCATCTGCTGACCAATATTCTCGACTTCGGCATGGACCCGCAGGCCGGCCTGGACTGCGGCCGCGTCTTCTACGACAGCGGCAATGTCGAGGCGGAGCGCGGCATTCCGGCGGCGGCGGTCGCCGGCTTGAAGCAGCGCGGCCACAACGTGATCGAGGCGCCGGAGCCCTTGGGCGGCGGGCAGGCCATTCAAATCGATCACGCGAGCGGCACGCTGACCGCCGGCTCCGATCCGCGCAAAGACGGCTGCGCGCTCGGTTACTGAGGAAGGAACAAGCATGAGTGAAGTGACGACAGTCGCCGAACTGCTGCGGCGCGGCGACGGCAAGGCGGAGGCGATCGGCGCGCCGGAGCGCCGCACCATGACTCGCGCCGAGCTGGTCGCGCTGGTGGACAAGGTCGGCGGCGCGTTGCGCGGCGTCGGCGTCGGGCCGCAGGATGCCGTTGCCATCGTGATGCCGAACGGCCCGGAGATGGCGGCGATGTTCCTGGCGGTGGCCGCCGCCGCGACCGCGGCGCCGCTCAACCCCGCCTATCGCGAGGACGAGTTCGACTTCTATCTCGATGACCTGCAGGCTAAGGCGCTGCTGATCCAGGCCGGCCCCGATGCGCCTGCGCGCGTGGTTGCGGCGCGCCGCGGCATCCGGGTCATCGACGTCACGCCGGATCTCAATGGCCCAGCCGGCGCCTTCACCCTCTCGGTCCCCTTCGCCGATGCCGGGCCGATGCAGCCCGATCCGGATCACGTCGCTTTGGTACTGCACACCTCGGGCACCACCTCGCGTCCGAAGATCGTGCCGCTGCGCCAACGCAATCTCGCCGCCTCGGCCCGGCACATCGCCCAGACCCTGGCACTGACACCGGTCGATCGCAGCCTGGTCATCATGCCGCTCTTCCATATCCACGGCCTGATCGGCGCCTTGCTGTCCTCGATGTATGCGGGGGCGAGCGCGCATTGCCCGCCGGGTTTCAACGCGTTGAAGTTCTTCGGCTGGCTCGATGAGGCGAAGGCGACCTGGTATTCGGCGGTGCCGACCATGCACCAGACCATCCTCGCCCGCGCCGACCGCAACCAGGAGATCCTGGCGCGGCGCAAGCTGCGCTTCATCCGCTCGTCCTCGGCCTCGCTGCCGCCGCCGGTGATGAAGGCGCTGGAGCAGACCTTCGGCTGCCCAGTGCTGGAATCCTACGGCATGACCGAGGCCACGCATCAGATGGCGAGCAACCCGCTGCCCCCTGCACCGCGCAAGCCGGGCTCGGTCGGCATCGCTGCGGGACCGGAAGTCGCGATCATGGACCACGACGGTAACCTGCTGCCGCGGGGCACGATCGGCGAGATCGTCATCAAGGGGCCGAACGTCACTTCGGGCTATCTCAACAACCCGAAAGCCAACGCGGAGGCCTTCACCAACGGCTGGTTCCGCACCGGCGACCAGGGGATCATGGATGCCGACGGCTATGTAAGCCTGACCGGCCGGCTGAAGGAGATCATCAACCGTGGCGGCGAGAAGATCGCGCCGCGCGAGGTCGATGACGTGATCATGGACCATCCGGCGGTGGCGCAGGTTGTCACCTTCGGCATGCCGCATGAGAAGCTCGGCGAGGAAGTCGCCGCCGCCGTGGTGCTGAAGGAAGGCCAGAGCGTCGCCGAGAAGGAGCTCCGCGATTTCGTCGCCGGCAAGCTCGCCGACTTCAAGGTGCCGAAGAAGATCCTGTTCATGCCCGAGATCCCCAAGGGAGCCACCGGCAAGCTGCAACGCATCGGCCTGGCGAAAAAGCTGGGACTTGGGTGAGAAGCGGGCGATGAAGTTCTGCATTTACGGCGCGGGTGCGATCGGCGGGCTGATCGGCGCGCATCTTGCCCGCACCGGCGAGCATGTAACCCTGATCGCGCGCGGCGCGCATCTCGCGGCGATGCGCGAGAAGGGCTTGAAGGTCAGCGGCCATAGCGGTGACTTCACCGTGCATCCCCGGGTGACCGAGGACCCCGCCGAGGCCGGGCCGCAGGATTTCGTCATCGTCGCCTTGAAGGCGCATCAGGTGGCGGCGATCGCCGAGAAGATGAGGCCGCTGCTCGGGCCGAAGACCGCCGTGGTGATGGCGGTCAACGGTTTGCCCTGGTGGTATTTCTACGGGCTCGACTGCCCGCTGAACGATCGCCGCCTGCCGATCGTCGATCCCGGCGATGCGCAATGGAAACACATCGGCCCGGAGCGGGTGATCGGCTGCGTGGTCTATCCCGCCGCCGAAGTGATCGCCCCGGGCGAATTGCGTCATGTCGAGAATGACCGCTTCAGCCTCGGCGAGCCCAGCAACCAGAAGACCGCGCGCGTCACCGCCTTGAGCAAGGCCTTCGTCGCCGCCGGCTTCAAGGCGCCGGTCAAGACCGACATCCGCACCGAGATCTGGGTCAAGCTCTGGGGCAACGTCGCCTTCAACCCGTTGAGCGCGCTGACCGGCGGCACCTTGAAGAGCATCGCCGAGGATCCCGCCACCCGCGCAGTCGTGCGCGGCGTGATGGACGAGGCCGAAGCAATCGCCAACCAGCTCGGCATCACCATGCCGATCCCGGTCGAGAAGCGGATCGACGGCGCCGCCGGCGTCGGCGAGCACAAGACCTCGATGCTGCAGGATTTCGAACGCGGCCGCCCGGTGGAACTCGACGCGATCGTCGGCGCGGTCGCGGAACTGGGCCGGCTGGTGAACGTGCCGACCCCGATGATCGACACGGTCTACGCGCTGACCAAGCACAAGGCGATGAAGGCGGGGTTGTATCAGGGGTAGCTATCCGTCCAACCCCGTTTTCCCGATCTCCACCTTCCGCCGCGCCACATACTCCGCCAGCGCATCCTTGCGTGCGACATCCAGCGGCGGCGCCTCATAGTTGGCCAGCAGCTCCTTCCAGATCGCATGCGCGCGTTGGGTCGCGTCGATCGAGCCGGCTTCCTTCCAGGTCTCGTAATTGCGCCAGTCGGAGACCATCGGCTGGTAGAAGGCGGTCTCGAACCGTGCCAAGGTATGCTGGCTGCCGAAGAAATGCCCGCCGGCCGCGACCTCATCATGCGCCGAGAGGCCGATCTCGACATCGTCGATGACGACCGGCCGCACGAACTCCGCCATCATCTGCATCATCTCGGCGTCGAGCACCATCTTCTCGAAAGAGGCGCAGAGTCCGCCTTCCAGCCAGCCGGCGCCGTGGTGGATCAGATTGCCGCCGCCGATCACCGCCGCCCAGAGCGACATCTCGCTCTCGTAGGCCGCTTGGGCATCGACCGCGTTGGACGCGTTCACGTTGGAGGTGCGGTAGGGCAGGTTGTAGCGCCGCGCCAGCTGTCCGCCGGCGATGGCGGCACGGGCATATTCCGGCGTGCCGAAGGCGGGCGCACCGGAACGCATATCGACATTCGAGGTGAAGCCGCCATAGACCACCGGCGCCCCAGGACTGGCCATCTGCGCGAAGGCGAGCACACCCAGCGCCTCGGCATTCTGCTGCACCAGCGCACCCGCCAGCGTGACCGGGCTCATCGCGCCCTGCAAGGTGAAGGGTGTCACGATGGCCGGTTGGCGCGTGCGCACCAGCTGCAGCAGGCCGCTCACCATTTCCTTGTCGACCCGGCGCGGGGAATTGACGCTGATCACCGACATGATCGCCGGCTGCGTCGAGAGTTCGGAGACATCGGCCCCGCGGGCGATCGCCGCCATCGCCATCGCATCGGCTATGCGCGTGCCGCCAATCGCGCGGCCGAAGAAGGGCCGGTCGGTCAGGGTCAGGAAAGCAAAGGCCGTATCGAGATGCCTGGTGTCGGCCGGCAGGTCGATCGCCTCGACCGGCGCGCCGCCGCAGAAATGCAGCACGTTGAGGCTCTGCTCCAGGCGGATGAGATCGCATTGGTCCTGGTAGGTGCCGGGCCGCCGCCCGCGCTCCAGGTCGGAGCAGTTCGGCGGTCCGCCGACCGTGCCGAAGGCGATCTCGCGGCCGCCGATCCCGATCCGCTTCGCCGGATTCCAGGAGAAGACCTCGGCCTTCGCGGGTGCCAACCCGATGAAATGCGCGACCACCTCCGCCGGGAAGCGGACCATGCGGCTGTCGAGGTCGACCTTGGCGCCGTTGGCGGCGAGGATCTGGAGCGCCTCGTCGTTCTGGAACTCGAGGCCGTAATCCGACAGCAGCTTGAGGCTGGCGACATGGATGCGCTCGACCTGCTCTTCGCTCAGCACCTCGAGCGGCCGGAAACTGTTCTCGACCCGGCGCCAGGGCAGCTGCTTCGGCCCGGTGCCGCGCCGCTCGCGCACCCGCCGCGCCCGCACCGATTCCGTCATCGCTTCCGCCCCCCTGGATTCATGATCGCAAGGCTATAACAGGGCCGGGGCCCTGGGGATGAGTTTTGTCGAAACGCGGCTGCCTATTCCTCATGCCTGCTTTCGATGCCATGATCCGCGCCCCATCCACCGGATTCGCCCGCCGCATGCGCCGCTGCCTCGCCGTCCTCTTCCTGACAGCCATCTGGGCGATGCCCGGTCTCGCCGAGCCGCAGGCGACCCCGGAGATGAAAGCGATCGCGAAGGCCGGCTTCGCGCCGGAGGATATCGGCTTCGTGCTGATCGACCTCGACGACGGCCGCGCGCTCGCCGAGCAGACCGCCGACGCGCTGTTCATCCCGGCCTCGGTCGCCAAGCTGGCTGTGGTCTATCCGGCGCAGCAATTGCTCGGCGCCGATTACAAGTTCCAGACCCGGCTCTATCGGTCCGGCGATACGCTCTACCTAAAAGGCGGCGGCGATCCGGTGCTGACCAATATCGAGCTCCGCGATCTCGCGCTCCAGGTTCAGGCGCTGCAACCGAAAGGAGGCTGGAAGGCGTTCTTCTACGATGCCGGCGCCACCGGTTCGGTGCCGGAGGTGAGCAACGACCAGCCGATCCAGGCCACCTATAATGCCGGTGTCGATGCCTTGAGCGTTGACTTCAACCGCATCCAGGTGAACTGGTCGCGCGACGAAGAAGGCAAGCTTGCCTTCCACGCCCGCGCCGTGGCCGATGGGCTGAACGTGCCCGCCGATTGGGTGCAGTTCATGCCGGCGGAGAGCGAGACGCCGCCGGGTGCCAACTTCCTCTTCGCGGGCGACGGCTCCGACGAAAGCTGGCTCTATGCATCGGATCTCCCGGAGAGCCTGCCGGAGGAAGGCGCCATCTTCCTGCCGGTGAAGCAGCCGGCCCTGAACACCGCGCGTGTCTTCCGCGCGCTGGCCCAGCGCAACGGCATCGCCTTGCCGGAACCGCAGGAAGGAATGGTGCCGCCGGATGCCGTCCTGGCCGGAACGGTCGAGAGCCCGCCGCTGGCCGAGGTCATGACCGGGCTCTTGAAGTTCAGCAACAACATGACGGCGGAGCTGATCGGCATGGCGACCAGCCGGAAGCTGACCGGCCAGGTCCTCGGCCCCCCCGAATCCAGCGCCGCCCTGGGCGACTGGCTGCGGCAGCATCTCTCTTATGTCGACTGGACCGGCTTCAAGCTGGTCAACCATTCGGGCCTCTCCAGCGAGAGCCGCGCCTCGCCGCGGCAGATCGCGGCGGTCCTGATGGCGATGGCGCGCGAGCCGGTTCTGGCCGGCATGCTCAACAAGATCATGGGCGACGACCCGAAGGCCGAGGCGGCGGCGAAGAGCGGTACCATGGATTTCGCCTGCGGCCTCGGCGGCTTCCTCACCGCCAAGAGCGGCAAGCGCCTCGCCTTCGCGATCTTCCTGCTGGATCGCGAGAAACGCAGCGCGCTGGACGCCAGCTTCGACCGCCGCGTCCTCGCCCCCACGCCGGGGGCGCGGAACTGGCTCGGCCGCGCCCATGCCCTGGAAAACACCCTGTTAAAGAGCTGGCGCGAGCGCTTCTAGGCCGCTGGCTTTCGGGAAAGCTCTCCGGGGAAACGGCAAGAACCCGGATCTTGGCCCATGCGATACCCTGACGGGCTGAGTTGAGAGGTTTCGCTTTATGACCAAGATTACCCTGATCGGCGCCGGCAGCACGGTGTTCGCGCAGAACATCCTCTCCGATGTGCTGAGCAATCCCGAGCTGGCCGAGAGCGCCATCAGCTTGCACGACGTCGACCCCGAGCGGCTCGCCACCTCCGAGATCGTGGCGCGGCGCATCGGCGAGACCCTGGGTCTCGCGAAGCTCCATGTCGATGCGACCACCGACCGGCGCAAGGCGCTGCAGGGCGCCGATTTCGTCATCCTGATGATGCAGGTCGGCGGTTATAAGCCGGCGACGGTGACCGATTTCGAAGTGCCGAAGCGTTTCGGCCTGCGCCAGACCATCGGCGACACGCTCGGGATCGGCGGCATCTTCCGGGCCCTGCGCACGATTCCGGTGCTGCTCGACATCGCCCGCGACATGCGCGACCTCTGCCCGGACGCGCTGATGATGAACTACGTGAACCCGATGGCGATGAACTCCTGGGCGGTCACGCAGGCCGCACCGGAGCTCCGCTATGTCGGCCTCTGCCACAGCGTGCAGGAAACCTCGGCCCATCTCGCCCGCTGCTTGGGTGAGCCAATCGAGAGCATCGATTACGTCAGCGCCGGCCTGAACCACGTCGCCTTCTTCCTGAAATTCGAGAAGCGGCATCCGAACGGCGCGCGCGAGGACCTCTATCCGCGGCTGCGAAGGTTGGCAGAGGACGGCAGCTACCCGACAACCGACGCGGTGCGCTTCGAGACCATGAAGCGCTTCGGCCATTTCGTCACCGAATCATCCGAGCATTTCGCCGAGTATAATTCCTGGTTCATCAAGCGCGGCCGCGACGACCTGGTGAAGAAGTTCTCGGTGCCGCTCGACGAATATCTGGTGCGCTGCGAGGACCAGATCGCCGACTGGAACCGGCTGAAAGGCGAACTCGAGGACCAGGCCAAGCCGCTCGAGGTCTGCAAGAGCAACGAATATGCCGCCGCCATCATCCACGCCATGGTGACCGGCCGGCACAACCTGATCTACGGCAATGTCCGCAACAACGGCCTGATCGAGAACCTGCCGCCGGAATGCGCGGTCGAGGTGCCCTGCCACGTCGATCGCAACGGCATCCAGCCGATCCGCGTCGGCCGCGTCCCTGGCCAGCTCGCCGGCATCATGCGCCTGAGTGTCAACGTCCAGGAGATGACGGTGGCCGCCGCGCTCACCGGCAAACGCGAGCACATCTACCACGCCGCCATGCTCGACCCGCACACCGCCGCTGAGCTCTCGATGGACGAGATCAAGGAGATGGTCGACGCGATGATCGATGCGCACGGCAACTTGCTGCCGCGGTATCATTAGCGCGCTGATCTTCCGCCGGCACGATCCCCTCGTGATGCTTCCGTGCGCACGAATCGGAAGATCCAACCCTACTTCCTGAACTGCATCCGATAATCCCGCGGCGTCTTCCCCATATGCCGCTGGAAGGCGTCGTAGAAGCGGCTCAAGGACCCATAGCCGCAGGCAAACGCGATCTCGATGATCGCCATGTCGGTATCGACCAGCATCATCATCGCCTGGCTGAGGCGCTGGCGGCGCAGATACTGCGCGATCGACATGCCCAGCACCTTCTTGAACGCCACGGTTGCATTGGTCGGGTGCAGCCCGCCGACTTTGGCCACGTCCTCGACCTGGATCGGGTTGCCGAACTGGGCGTTGATGAAGGTGGTCATTTTCTGCACCCGGTCGATCATCCTGCGGTCGGCGGTCAGATGCTGCGGCTCGGCCTCGCCTTCGGGCGCTTCGGCTTCGATCGGGACGGCCGGCAGGGCATCCATCGCCAGTCGCTTCACCCGCAGCCGCACCTCGTCGCGCAGAATCTGCTCATGCGCCTCGTCGGCCGACTGCCATTCGCCGGCCCAGCGCCGGAACAGCAGCGGGTCGATCGCGTCCATTTTCGGCAGGGTGAGGATCCGGCCGCCCATCACCGCGCTCTTGAATCCGTCGCCGATGGAGAGGGCGAGGAAATCGGCGAAGGGCACGTAGACGCAGACCAACTCCACCTTGCCGTTCTTCGGCTTCTCGACCGCGATCACCTGGTGCGGGATCGCGGCCCAGAAGCAATAGACCTGGTTCTCGGCCAGCGGCACGCGGCGGCCGTTGAAGAGATAGGTCATGCCGCCGGAGAGCAGCAGGTTCAATTCGACATGGTCATGCCAATGCGCCTCCGGCATCGCCTCGGCGACGTGATGCTCGGCGAAGAAGGCGCTGGCTTTGAGGAAGCCGTCACTGACTTCCGGGGCTTCCAGGATCTCGGCGGCGACGGTCATGGCGGCAGAATGATACTCAAAAACGGGAATCTCCAGCGGTTTTACCGGTAGAAATACCGGATTCCCCGCCCCAGACTGCCGGATCAGTGGCAATCGACCCGGAAGCCAATCCGGGCAGCACAGGTGAGGGACATGCGCGGGAAAGCACTTTCAGGGGCGGCGCTGGCCGCCATCGTATTCGTCGCCGCCGGCGCGGCGCGCGCCGAGACCGAGATCACCTACCAGCTCTGGGGCTCGCCACAGGAAGGCGAGGTCTGGCAGAAGGTCGCCAAGGAGTTCGAAGCCCAGCATCCCGACATCAAGGTGAAGGTCGAGGTCAACGACTGGGATTCCTATTGGGAGAAGATCCGCGTGCTTATGGCCGGCGGCACGCCGCCCGACGTCTTTGCCATGGACGCGCCGCTTTATCCCGACTGGCAATCGCGCGGCGTGCTCCTCAATCTCCAGCCCTATATCGATGCCGAGCCCGGCATTCTCGACGACATCTACCCGATCACCCTGGAAGCCTACAAAACCAAGGACGGCTATTTCGGCCTGCCGCGGGATTTCCAGACCATCGTGCTCTACTACAACAAGGACATGTTCGACGCGGCGGGCGTGGCATACCCCAACGACGATTGGACCTACGACGACTTCCGCAAGGCGGCGAAGGCGCTGACCAAGGACCTGAACGGCGACGGCAGCATCGACCAATGGGGCTTCTGGGCCGAGGTGCTCGATCCCGAGCCCTATTGGGGCGCGGTGGTCTGGTCCTTCGGCGGCGACATCGTCGACATCCCCAACGGCAAGACCCTGATCGGCAGCGAGCAGGCCATGCAGGCCTGGCATTTCATCAACGACATGTGGCTCGAAGACAAGTCGATGCCGACCACCGAGCAGCTCCAGCAATACGGCACCGACGGCTTCCAGGCCGGCATCGCCGCGATGGGTGTCTCCGGCCATTGGTCGGTGCCGGATTACGCGCCGGCCAAGTTCAAATGGGCGGTGGCGCCGCTGCCGAAGGGTCCGGCCGGCCGGGCGACCGGTGTCAACTCCGCGGGCTTCGTGATCGCCAAGGCCAGCCCGCATCCGAAGGAAGCCTGGGAGTTCGTGAAATTCGCCACCGGCCCGGTGGGCCAGGCGGAAGCGGCGAAGATCGGCCTCGCCATCCCGATCCGGAAATCGGTGGCCGAAAGCCCGGCCTATCTTGCGCAGACCTCGGCCCCGATCGACCACAAGCTCTACATCGACGCCCTGCAATACGCGCATGTGAAACCCGTCTTCCGCGGCTATGAGGAATGGTCTGCCGCGGTGGGCGATGCCCTCAACAACGCCTGGACCGGCGCGATGCCGATCGATGACGCGGTCGCCGAAGCCGTGCAGAATGGCGACGACGCGCTGGCGAAGAACCGGCAATAGCGCCGGCGCTTCGTAACGCGCTGCACGGGGAGCCTGGATGAATTTCGGTTTGCGGCCCCTGGGCAGGGAGAAGCTCTGGGTGCTCCTGCTGCTCGGCCCCACCTTGCTGGGGCTGGCGGTGGGCGCCTTCGGCTCGATCTTCGCCACGCTCGGCTTGAGCTTCTTCCGCTGGGACCTACTGACGACGCCGGAATTCGTCGGCTTCGACAATTACCTCGGCCTCGCCGGCGACCGCATGTTCCTGCGCTCGCTCTCCAACACGATCATCTTCTCGCTGCTCTATGTGCCGCTCACCATCGTCTGCGCGCTGTCCGTGGCGCTGCTGCTGAACCGCCGCATCCACGGCGTCAGCCTGTTCCGCACGCTCTATTTCCTGCCGGTGATCTCCTCGCCGACGGCCGTGGGCCTGCTCTGGACCTGGATCTTTGCCCAGGATCAGGGCGTGTTGAACGCCATGCTCGGCAACCTCGGCATCCCGCCGGTCCGCTGGCTGGGGCCGAACATGGCGCTCTATTCGGTGGTGATCGTGAATGTCTGGGGTGCCATCGGCGAGGGCATGATCGTCTTCCTCGCCGGCCTGCAGGCGATCCCGCGCGAGCAATATGAGGCAGCGCATCTCGACGGCGCCAATGCCCTGCAGCGGCTCCTCTACGTCACCCTGCCGGCGATGGCGCCGAGCCTGTTCTTCCAGTCGGTGCTCTCGACCATCCACGCCTTCCAGGCCTTCGACTACATCTACATCCTGACACGGGTCGGCAACGGCAATTCCAGCGTGCCGACCCTGGTCTTCTCGATCTACCGCAACGGCTTCCGCTTCTTCCGCATGGGCGACGCGACGGCGCAGGCGATCGTGCTCACCGCGATCATCTTCCTCTTCACCCTGGTCTACTTCCGGATCCAGAAGCGCTGGGAGGTGCCGGCTTGATCCGCATCGAACCCGCACCCTGGGAAAGCAAATGGCCCGATCGTCTCGCCATGCTGGTGCTGCTGGTCGGCGCGGTCGCCATGGTCGGGCCCTTCGTCTGGATGCTCTCGACCTCATTGAAATTGCCGGAAGACACCTACACCCGGACGCTGATCCCGCCGACTCTCACCTTCGAAAACTACACGCGGATCTTCGAGCTCATGTCCTTCCAGACCCTGCTCTGGAACAGCATCAAGATCGCGCTGATCTCGACCTTCGGCCAGTTGCTGACCTGCTCGATGGCGGCCTTCGTCTTCGCGATCGTGAAATTCCCGGGACGGCACTTTCTCTTCGTGCTGCTGCTGGTGACCTTGATGGTCCCGCAGCAGATCACCGCGATTCCCCAATTCATCCTGTTCAAGTGGCTGGGTCTCTACGGCACCCAGGCGCCGCTCTATCTCCCGAGCTTCCTTGGCGGCGCCTTCGGCGTCTTCCTGATGCGGCAGTATTTCCTGACCATCCCGATCGAGCTTGCCGAAGCGGCACGGATCGACGGCGCCAGCCTGATGACCATCTATTGGAAGATCTACCTGCCGCTGGCGAAGCCGGCCTTGGCCGCCTTCGCGATCTTCGCCTTCCTGTTTTCCTGGAACGATCTCTTCACGGCGCTCATTTACCTGCCGAGCGATCTCGACAAGACCACCCTGCCGGTCGGCCTCGCGCTGTTTCAGGTTCAGTTCGCCGGCAAATGGACCATCATGATGGCGGCGGTGCTGGTCAGCGTCGCCCCGATCATGGTCGCCTTCTTCATCGCCCAGAAGCACTTCATCGAGGGCGTGGCGCTCAGCGGATTGAAGTGACGACCCTTTGGGTCGTCATGGTCCGCGATGGCGGACTATCCACGAGTTTCTCTCGAGCGATGGATGCAAACTCGTGGATCCTCCGCCTTCGCGGAGGATGACGAGTTCAAAAGCGGGAGAAACTTACTCCAGCGCCGAGCAGCCGTTTTACTTCTCGGCGAAGGCCTTCTCGATCACGAAATGGCCGGGCTCGCCCATGTTGCCTTCGTCGAATCCGCGGGCTTCGAGGATGCTGCGGAGGTCGCTCAGCATCGCCGGGCTGCCGCAGAGCATGACGCGGTCGGTCTCGGCGTTGAGCTGCGGCAGGCCGATGTCGTCGCAGAGCTTGCCATTCTCGATCAGCAGGCTGATCCGGCCGTTGTTCTTGTAGGGCTCGCGGGTGACAGTCGGGTAGTAGATCAGCTTCTCGTTCACCAACTCGCCGAAATGCTCGTCGGCCGGCAGCTTCTCCGAGATGAGATCGCCATAAGCCAGCTCCGCGATGGTCCGGCAGCCATGCACCAGCACGATCTTCTCGAACCGCTCATAGGCCTCGAGGTCGCGGATCACCGAGAGAAAGGGGGCGAGGCCGGTGCCGGTGCCGAGCAGATAGAGGTTCTTCCCCGGCAGCAGGTTGTCCTGGATCAGCGTGCCGGTCGGCTTCATGCCGACGACGACCGGATCGCCTTCCTTCAAGTGCTGAAGGCGCGAGGTCAGCGGGCCGTTCGGCACCTTGATCGAGAAGAACTCGAGATGGTCGTCATGGTTCGCGCTCGCCATCGAATAGGCGCGCAGCAGCGGCTTCCCCTCGACCTTGAGGCCGATCATGGTGAACTGGCCGTTCCGGTAGCGGAAGGCGGGGTTCCGGGTGGTCTTGAAGCTGAACAGCCGGTCGGTCCAGTGGTGGACGCTGAGGACGGTCTCTTCGTTGAGATTGCTCATGTTTCTGTCCGTTTTGCTGCGGCAGGCACGACCGAGATATCCGATATTGGGTGTATACATACGATCTCCAAGCCCCGCAATGCGACTTAGCGGGCAGAACCCATGCGGCTTCGACATATCGGCGCCCGATCTCGGCCTGAATAACCCCAGATCTTGCGTGTGTACTCACAAGCGCCTAGAACGGTGCGGTGTGACGTCGCCCCGGGGTTCGCCCATGCCTGCCAAGGCATCCCAAGCGAGACGCAGCACCGCTCCGGCCCCCAAGATCCACGCGGGCGCCGCCGCGGCGTTCTACGTGCTCGATCACCAGATCGGCTTCGCGCTGCGCCTCGCGCATCAGCGTCATTGCGCGCTCTTCGCCGCGCGGATCGGCGATGCGGAGCTGACGCCGACCCAATGGGCGGCGCTTGCCAAGCTATGGCAGACCGGTCCCACTTCGCAAAACCGTCTCGGCCGCCTGACCGGCATGGATGCCTCGACCATCCGCGGCGTGGTCAACCGGCTGATCAAGCGCGGCCTGGTGGACACGCGGCCCGATAAAGAGGATGCGCGCCTGCTGCTGGTCGGCCTGACGCGGGAAGGCACGCAGCTCTACCGCGCGCTGGCCGCCAACGCACTGGAGATCAGCGAGCAGACGCTCGCGCCGCTTGGCAAGGATGAGCGCGAGACCCTGATGCGGCTCCTGGACAAGATGCGCTGACTAGCCGATCTCGGGCGTTGACAGCAGCCAAAGTCCGAACAGGGTGTAGAACACCATCAATACCGCAAGCGGAATGCCCATGTGCACGGCCTGCTTGCGATCGGTGGTCTCGGCGCGCGCGATGCGATGCGCGGCCAAGGTCGCCAGGATATGCCCGACGACGATGATCGCGGTCTGCACCCGATAGGCCATGATGACACCCTCGGGGCCCAGCCCCATCGTGGTGCCATGCTGCAGCCCTTCATCCGGCAGCAGCGACCAGCCCAAAGTGAAGGGATCCGACAGCGCCAGGATCGCGGTCGGGAAATCGACGATCAGGCTCTGGAAGTAATGCGCGATGTGATAGGCGATCGAGATCGGCACGATCGAGAGCACGAAGCGGCAGAGCAGAGGACGCAATGATGCCTGCGCCCCTGCAAGCCACCGCCCCAGAGCGATCGCCGCCGCATAGAGTGCGCCCAGCGCGACCATGCTCAGCAGCAGGCCCAGCGTGTTGGCTCCGATCACTTCCGATCGGCCGGGATATTCCAGCGGGTTGAGCCCGAGCCATCCCACCCAGGAGAAGGTGCGCGACAATCCGTCGAACGAAACCGTGGCGAGCGTCACCAGCACGAAGACCGCGCTGCTCAAGTCGCCGGAGGACTCGCGCAACCGCTCTGCCGGTGGGCCAATGCGCGTCATGACCGCAAGCCTCGGCTCAGTGGCGAGCCGCCAGCTGCGCGTGCTCAACCGCCCGACCATGGCGAAGAACGCCGAGAAAGCCTCGCCCCGCGCGAGCCAGTGCGGACCGAACACCATCAGCGCGATGAAGTTGACCAGCCAGTAGAGGCTCACCGCGGTGGCGAGCCGGGTCGGGTCCTGCGGCGCCGGATAGATGAGCTCGAACCAGGCGAAGGCGACGAACTGCAGGATCGCCGGCCAATGGCCGAGACGCTCCGGATAGCGCAACAGCGGGCGCCGCGCTGCCAGGAGATAAAGTCCGATCCAGGGATTGGTGAAGCTCCAGAGGTCGCCGAACAGGGCCACGACCAGCGTGAAGCCCGCCCACCACAAGGTCCAGAGCACCGGCGGCAGCGGGTTGGCGATCGGGTCGGCGCTGCCCCAGAATCCCGCTGCGACCAGCAGGATGAGAAAGAGCAGGGTCACGAGGCTGACGCCGACGACGACGGCGCGGGGCAGCGCGCGCTCGACCCGCGCAATCTCGGATGCGGGCGCGCGGCGATGCAACCATGCGAGCACGATAAAGGAGACGAGCACCGCGGCGGCGCCACCGAGGATGTAGAGCTCGGTCGGCAGCAGCAGGATGAAGCCGGCAGCGCCGGCATGGGCTTCCGCTGCGCGCGTTGCCACGACCCAGAATGCGAGACTGAGCGCGAGCTTCAATTGGGATTGCCGCACCGTTCCCCCAGTTGACCGGTGTTCGATTGTTCGTATACTAACAATCAACGGCACAACACAATATCGTCCCAGGGAGGCGAAACAAATGCGTGTCCGTTCTCAGAGCACGCCGCGCGGCCTGTCGCGGCGCCAGATTCTGGCTGCAACCGGCGCCGTGGCCGGCCTGCAGCTCGCCAAGCCTTTCATCATCACCGCTCGCGCCGCCGAGAACAGCCTGAAGATCGGCCTCCAGGCGCATCGCACCGGCATCGGCGCGGCCTATGGCCTCTGGTACGAACGCACCAGCACCGCCGCGGTCAAGGTGATCAACGCCATGGGTGGCATCGGCGGCCGTCCGGTCGAGCTCATCGTCGAGGACGATGCGACCGATGCCAAGCGCGGCACCGAGGTGATGGAGAAATTCGCCAACGAGCACAAGGTCGACTTCGTGTTCGGCCCGCTGTTCGGCAACGTGGTCGGCGCGGTCGCCGCGCGGGCCGGCGAGCTGAAGATGCCGCTCTTCGTGGTCAGCGAAGGGAGCGAGCTCGCGGCCGGCGACTTCAACCGCTACGTCTTCCAGACCGGCATCACCAACGTGCGCTCGCAGGTGACCGCGATCTCGCCCTGGGTGATCCAGAACGTCGGCAAGAAAGTCACGATGATCATCCCGGACTATATCTTCGGGTATAATCACCGCGACTTCTTCAGCGAGACCGCCAAGGCGCAGGGCGGCGAGGTCAACGCGGTGATCGCCATCCCGCCGACCGAGACCAGCTTCACCAAGTATTTCTCGCAGATCCCCGCCGGCACCGACGCGATCTATCACGTCATGGTCGGCCCAGGCGTCTTGACCTTCGTGCGCGAGCTCGGCGAGTTCTTCGGCGACAAAGGACCGAAGCTGTTCGGCTTCATCGACTCCCTGGAAGCCGTGGATATCGCAGCACCTGGCCTGGAATTCCTGGAAGGCTCGCATCTCTGGGAAGCCTTCCCGCGCTACCTCTCCGGCCTCGACACCGAGAACGCCAAGTTCTACCGCGCCTCCGTCGGCATCGACGACAACGGCGCCAGTGTCGACAATGCGAAGGAGATCAGCACCAACTCGCATATGTTCGGCTGCTGGGAGACTCTGTTCTCGATCAAGGAAGCGGTCGAGAAGAGCGGCTACGCCGGTCCCGCCGACAAGGCGAAGCTGGTCGAGGCGATCGAGGCCACGACCGGCTACGACGAAGGCAAGGGCCATCCGCAGGGCAAGAAGCAGTTCATCGGCAAGGCGCACCAGATGTTCGGTCCGCAATTCATCTCCGAGGTGAAGGGCGGCAAACTGAACGTGGTGCACACCACCTCGATCGAGGACGGCCTCTACGAGCCCAAGGCCGACTACACCAAGCAAGCGCTTTAGAGCCGACGCAGCCGGATAGAGTCATTGTGGTGCACCCCCACCCCAACCCTCCCCCGAAGACGGGGGAGGGAGATCTGATCGCATGCAAAGCCCTCCCCCGGCTTCGGGGGAGGGTTGGGAGGGGGTGCCGCAAACTCGATGCGGCAATGATGCACCCATGATCACCGGCTCTGCTCTGCTTCTCGCCCTGCTCGAAGGGTCGGTCGGTGCCGCCGTGCTGGCGCTGACCGCGCTCGGCCTCTCCCTGGTCTTCGGCGTGATGCGGGTCATCAACATCGCCCATGGCGAGTTCGTGATGCTGGGCGCGGTCGTCGCCTGGTGGTGCTCGGCCGACCTGCTCGGCGCGCATCCGCTGCTGGGATTCGCCGTGGCGCTGGCCGTGGCGCCGCGGATCGTGGGCGCCATCGCCATCGCCTCGGACTGGCTGGTGCTGCGGCGGATCAACTACGATCCCGAGCGCACCATCGTCGCCACCATGGGCCTGCTCTACATCATCCAGCAGGGCGTGCTCATGGTCTACGGCCCGGATGCGCGCCCGCTGGAGCCGCCGATCTATTTCCGCGTCCAATTTCCCTGGTTCGGCTATTCCGGCTACAAGCTGATCGTCGCCGGCCTGGCGCTGCTGCTGCTCGGCGCCACCTGGCTGCTGCTGTCGAAGAGCCGGATCGGCCTCTACATGCGCGCGACGCAGCTGGATTCCGAGACCGCCCAGGCCTTCGGCGTGCCGGTGAAACGGGTCTATGCGACCGTCTTCGCTTTGGGCGCGATGCTGGCCGCCCTCTCCGGCGTGCTGATCGCGCCGATCCGCGGCGCGCATTACCTGATGGGCGCCGACCCGCTGCTGCTCTCCTTCATCGTCGTCATCGTCGGAGGGCTCGGCAATCTGCGCGGCACCCTGCTGGCCGCCGCCTGCATCGGCATCGGCGAGGGCATGATCTCGGTGCTGTTCTCGCCGACGCTGTCGAAGATCATCGCCACCTTGCTGGTCGCCGCCGTGCTGGTCTGGAAGCCGGGCGGCCTGGCCCGGGGTGCCGCGACATGAGCGGCTCCGCGGCACGCCTCTATGGGCTGCATCTCGCCGTCATCGCGGCGCTGTTCGTCGTGCAATTCGCGCTGCCGGCCTATCACTACGGCAACGTCACCCGCATCATGCTCTATGCGGTCTTCGCCATCGGCTACAACATCCTGCTCGGCTATACCGGCCTCTTGAGCCTCGGCCATGCGCTGTTCTTCGCCGCCGGCGCCTATGGCGCGGGGTTGACGGCGCATTGGTGGGATTTCGGGCCGATCGCCGCCCTCGCTTCCGGGATCGGGGCCGCGCTGCTGGTCTCACTGCTGACCGGCGCCATCGTCTACCGCACCACCGGTGTCGCTTTCCTGATCGTGACCCTGATGCTGGCCCAGGCCGCCTTCCTCTCGACGCTCTACTTCAACACCATCACCTTGGGCGACCAGGGCATCGTGCTTTCGCTGCCGCCGGTCGAGATCTTCGGCGCGTCCCTCGGCCTCGCCGATCCGATGGTGAAATACAACGTCGCGCTGCTCGCCTTCGCCCTGGCATTGCTGCTCTCGCTCTGGCTGCTGCGCTCGCCCTTCGGCCGGGTGCTGATCGCGATCCGCGAGAATGAGGCCCGCACGCGGCTGCTCGGCTACAACACCGCGCTCTATCGCTTCACCGCGCTGGTCATCTCCGGCACACTCTCTGGGCTCGCGGGCGCGCTCTATTGCCTGCTGTTCGGCTATGTCGGCTCGTCCTTCGCGTCGCTGCAGTATTCGACCGAGCCGCTGCTCTGGACTTTGCTCGGCGGGGCGGGCGCCACCCTCGGTCCGTTGCTCGGCACCGGCATCATGTACTACCTGATCGAGATCGCCAGCCGCTTCACCTCGAGCTACATGATCATCGTCGGCCTGGCGCTGGTGGCGATCACCCTCTGGTTCCCAGCCGGCCTTGCCGGCTGGCTCCGCCGCTGGCGGCGCGCGCCATGAGCCTCTTGGAGACACGCAATCTCACGCGCCAGTATGGCGGCATTCGCGCCGTCAACGACGTTTCCTTCGTGCTGGAGCGCGGCGAGATCCGCGGTGTCATCGGCCCCAACGGCGCGGGCAAGACCACTTTGGTCGGCATGATCTGCGGCCGCGTGCTGCCGAGTGCCGGCACGGTCGCCTTCGACGGCACCGACATCACGCGGATGCAGCCCTGGGACCGGGTCGCCCGCGGCATCGTCTACACCTTCCAGATCACCAGCGTGTTCAAGCGGCTGAGCTGCCGCGACAACGTCGCGCTGGCGGCGCAGCGGCACCTGACCCGGACGCAAGGCCATCGCTTCGCTTTGCCGCCGGCGATGCTGAACGCTGCGGTCGATGAAGCGCTCGCCGCGGTCGACTTGACCGGTGAAGCCGAGCGCATCGCCGGTGAATTGCCCTATGGCCACCAGCGCCTGCTGGAGATCGCCATGGGCCTGGCGCTCAAGCCTTCGCTGCTGATCCTTGACGAGCCGACCCAAGGCCTGGCGCCGGGCGACATCGCGCCGTTTTGCGACCTGATCCGCAAGACCGCGCAGAGCACCACGATCCTCTTCATCGAGCACAACCTCAAGGTCGTGCTGGAGCTGGCCGACCGGGTCACCGTGATGGACCGCGGCGCGATCCTGGCCGAAGGCACGCCGGCCGAGATCGAGCAGCATCCTGCCGTGCAGCAGGCCTATCTGGGGGACTGATGCTGAAGCTGAAATCCATCACCGGCGCCTATGGTCCCGTGAGAGCGGTCAACGAAATCTCGCTCACCGTCGCCGCGGGCGAGATCCTCGGCCTGATGGGCCGCAACGGCGCCGGCAAGACCACGCTGCTCAAAACCATCATGGGCCTGGTGCCGAAGCGCTCCGGCTCGCTCTTGCTGGACGGCGCGGAGATCATCGGCCTGCCGGCGCATGCGATCCCGCGGCGCGGCATCGCCTATGTGCCGCAGGGCCGGCGCCTCTTCGCCGAGCTCACCGTGGCCGAGAACCTGCGCATGGGCCTGCTGGTGAAGGACGCGCCGCAAGCGCAAGCGGAACCGATCCTCGACCTCTTCCCGATCCTGCGCGAGCGGCTCAGCCAAGCCGCCGGTACCTTGAGCGGCGGCGAGCAGCAGATGCTGGCGGTGGCGCGCGCGCTCTGCGCCCAGCCGAAGGTGCTGCTGCTCGACGAGCCGAGCGAAGGCCTGATCCCGGCGGTCACCCACCGCATCCTCGACACTGTCGCGGCACTTCGAGAAAGCGGCGTGGCGATCCTCCTGGTCGAGCAGCAGGTGAAATCGGCGTTGCGGATCTGCGACCGAATCGCGCTGATCGAGAATGGCGTGATCCAGCACGAGGCGCCGGCGGCCGAGCTCGCCACGGACCCGATCCCGCTGGAGCGCTACATCGGCGTCCACCGCTAGTCAGTCGACCGGGAGAATCCGCACTTCGGTGCCGGCTTCGCGCACCGCCTCGACCGAGACCGGGTCCGGCGCACCCGCGGTCAGCACCATGTCGATGTCCTCGAAGCCGCAGACGCGGACCAGCGAGGTCTGCGAGAACTTGCTGGCATCGGTGACGATGACGCTGGTGCGTGAAGCGCGCAGGATCGCCTGTTTCAAGGCGACGTCGGAGAGGCTGAGGCCCACGATGCCATGCGACGGATCAATCCCGTTGCAGCCCAGGAAGCCGAAGGTGGCGCGGATCTGGTCCAGGATCAGCGTGCTGTTGGGTCCGACCAAAGAATGCTGCTGCGGCCGGAGCGTCCCGCCGGTCACCACCACCTCGATCCGCGGGATCGCCCGCTCCAAGGCCAGCGCGATGTTGAGCCCCGGCGTGAACACGGTGAGGTTGGTGAGGTCCTGCCGGTCGACGATCGCGTCGGCCACCGCCATCGCCGTGGTGCCGACGTCGAGGATCACACTGTCGCCGGGGGCGAGCATCGCCGCGGCCGCCATTCCGATGGCGCGTTTCTCGCGCTGGTGTGAGGAGACCCGCGCCTCGTAGACGACCTCCGGCACCGCCTCGACCACGCGCATGGCGCCGCCGCGCACCCGCCGGATGCCGCCGGCCCGCGCCAGGATGTCGATGTCGCTGCGCACGGTGACTTCGGAGACGCCGAGCTGGCGCGCCAGATCCTGGATCCGCGCGAATTCATGGTGCCGGACGAAATCCAGCAACTGCTGCCGCCGCGCTTCGGAACCGGAAGCTTCGCCGGCATTCGCAGCGGGAAAATCGGTCAGGGCAGCGGGGTCGCTCATCGCGGCGATCAAATCGAAAGTCGGGGGAGCGGTCAAGCCGGACCCGAGAGGCTTGAAATCGCTCAATTCCTCCAGTGCTTGACAAAGCGCTTTCGATACGGAAGTTTCTATTTCAAAAGTCGAATGCAAAATTCAAAAGTAAAGACCGGGCGGAGGAGCGGCGTTGTCAGGGACCCCAGGGTCAGTGGCTGCGGGTGAGGCACCCGAGTTGGAGATGCGCGGGATCGGCAAGACGTTCGGGGCGATCCGGGCGCTGACCGACGTCACCTGCACCTTCCATCGCGGCGAGATCCACGCGCTTATGGGCGAGAACGGCGCCGGCAAATCCACCCTGATGAAGATTCTCTCCGGCGCCTACCAGGCCGATCCCGGCGGCGAGATCCGCCTCAAAGGCAGGCCGGTGACGATCGACGGGCCGCTGGCCGGCCGGCGCCACGGTATCGCCGTCATCTACCAGGAGCTTTCGCTCGCCCCCAATCTCACGGTCGCAGAGAACGTCTTCCTCGGCGACGAGAAGAGCCGCATAGGCCTGATCGACCGCCGGGCGATGGAGGCCGCGGTGCGGCCCCTGCTCGAACGCCTGAACGCGCCGTTCAGCCCGGCGGCGCGGGTCGCGACCCTGTCGCTGGCCGAGCGCCAGCTGGTGGAGATCGCCCGGGCGCTGGCCGAACACCCGCGCATCCTGGTGATGGACGAGCCGACAACCGCGCTCTCCGCCCGCGAGGCCGAGCGCCTGTTCGCGATCATCCGGCAATTGAAGGCCGAAGGCATCGCCATCGTCTATATCAGCCACCGGATGAGCGAGGTCTATGAGCTCGCCGACCGCGTCTCGGTCTTGCGCGACGGCCTGCTGGTCGGGACCCTCGACAAGGGCGAGGTGAATGCCGCCGCCATCGTGCGCATGATGGTCGGCCGCGAGCTCTCCTCCTTCTACACCAAGAAACATGGCGGCGCCGCCGGCGATCGGCCGATCGTGCTGCAGGTCGAAGGGCTCAGCGACGGCCGCCTGATCAAGGATTGCAGCTTCACCTTGCGCGCCGGCGAAGTGGTCGGGCTCTCCGGCCTGGTTGGCTCCGGCCGCACCGAGCTCGCGCGTCTCATCTACGGCGCCGACCGCAAGACCGCCGGCCGCGTCCTGGTCGGCGGCCGGGAATGCCGGATCGGCGCGCCGCAGGACGCAGTCGATTCCGGAATCGTCTACCTCACCGAGGATCGCAAGGCCTTGGGCCTCTTCCTCGACATGACCATCCGCGAGAATATCGGCATGGGCGTGCTCGACCAGGATTCGCATCCCGGCGGCCTCTTGAATCTCCGCGCCGCCCGTGCCCGCGCGGCCAAGGCGATCCAGTCGCTCGGCATCCGCACCTTGAGCGCCGGCGTCACCGCCGGCTCGCTCTCCGGCGGCAACCAGCAGAAGGTGCTGCTGGCGCGGCTCCTGGAGACCAAGCCCAAGGTGCTGCTGCTCGACGAGCCGACCCGCGGTATCGATGTCGGCGCCAAGTCGCAGATCTACCAGATCATCGACGATCTCGCCCGCGCCGGTGCGGCGATCCTGGTCATCTCCAGCGAGCTGCCCGAGCTGGTCGGCATCTCCGACCGTGCGCTGGTCATGCGCGACGGCCGGATCGTCGGCGAGGTCAAGGGCTCGGCGGAACAGCCGATCACCCAGGAAGCCGTCATGGCGCTCGCCACCCTCACCGAAGACAGCAAGGCGGCTTAGAGACAAGCATGGTCGATCAGGCAACCCAATCCGCAGCCGAAGCCAGGCAGGGCGCCCAGGCCCGCAAGCAGAAGATGCGCACAATCCTGCAGGTCGCCGGGATGCTGCCGGTCTTGATCCTGCTCGCGGTGTTCTTCCAGCTCACCACCGACCGCTTCATGAGCTGGCAGAATCTCTCGATCGTGACCCAGCAGGCGGCGATCAACATCGTGCTCGCCGCCGGCATGACCTTCGTGATTCTCACCGCCGGAATCGATCTTTCGGTCGGCTCGATCCTCGCCGCCTCCGCCATGATCGCGATCATCGCCTCAAATATCCCGGAATGGGGCATGCTGGGGATTCCCGCGGCGCTCGGCATGGGCCTCGCCTTCGGGCTGGCCAACGGCATCCTGATCGCGGCGATGCGCCTGCCGCCCTTCATCGTGACCCTGGGCTCGCTGACCGCGGTGCGCGGCATCGCCCGGCTGATGGGCGCCGACACCACCGTGTTCAACCCGCAGCTCCCCTTCGCCTTCATCGGCAACGGCACTTTCCTCGGCGTGCCCTGGCTGGTGATCATTGCATTGGCCGTGGTGGTGATCTCCTGGATCGTGCTGCGGCGGACCGTGCTCGGCAACCGCATCTATGCGGTCGGCGGCAACCCGGACGCGGCGCGCCTCGCCGGCATCAAGGTCTGGCAGATCCTGCTCTTCGTCTACGCCGCCTCGGGCCTGCTCTCGGGGCTGGGCGGCGTCATGTCGGCAGCGCGGCTCTATGCCGCGAACGGCTTGCAGCTCGGGCAGTCTTACGAATTGGACGCGATCGCCGCGGTCATCCTCGGCGGCACCAGCTTCACCGGCGGTATCGGCTCGATCTGGGGCACGCTGATCGGCGCGCTGATCATCGCCATGCTGACCAACGGCCTGATCCTGCTCGGCATCTCCGACATCTGGCAATACATCATCAAGGGTTTGGTCATCATCGGCGCCGTCGCGCTCGACCGCTATCGCACGCGGGAAGGCGGACGCACGTGAAGGGGACCAAGACGGCCGGCGCGTGATAGGCGCCGGATCACTGCACGAAACCAACAAACATCGTCGCAACAAGGAGGAACCATGAAGCTCTCTCGTCTGGCACTCGGCCTGGTGCTCAGCACCGCGATCGCGGCGCCGGCCCTGGCCGCCGATCTCGGCAAGGTCGGCATCTCGGTCGGCTCGCTCGGCAACCCGTTCTTCGTCGCCACCATCAAGGGCATCGAGGACAAGGCCAAGGGCATCAACCCGAAGGTCGAAGTGACCTCGGTCTCGTCCGATTATGACCTCAACAAGCAGTTCACCCAGGTGGACAACTTCATTGCCGCGGGCACCAACGTGCTGATGATCAACGCGGTCGATCCGAAGGCGATCGAGCCGGCGGTGAAGAAGGCCCAGGCGGCCGGCATGATCGTCGCCGCCTTCGACGTCGCGGCGGCCGGCGCCGACGTGACCGTCATGACCGACAACGTCAAGGCCGGCACGCTCGCCTGCCAGTACATCGTCGATCACCTGCCGAACAAGAGCGGCGAAGTCCTGATCGTCAACGGGCCGCAGGTTTCTTCCGTCACCGATCGCGTCAAGGGCTGCAAGGAAGTCTTCGCCGCCAACCCGGGCATCAAGATCCTCTCCGACGACCAGGATGCCAAGGGCTCCCGCGACGGAGGCTTCGCCGTGGCGCAGAGCCTGTTGACCCGCTTCCCGAAGGTGGACGCGATCTTCGCGATCAACGACCCGACCGCGATCGGCGTCAACCTCGCGGCCAAGCAGCTCGGCCGCAAGGAGTTCATCATCACCGCGGTGGACGGCGCGCCGGACATCGAGGTCGAGCTCAAGGACCCGACCTCGCTGATCAAGGCCTCGTCCTCGCAGGATCCCTATGTGATGGCCGGCCAGTCGCTCGAGCTCGCGGCCGGTATCCTCAACGGCAAGAAGCCGGAGCAGAGCGTGATCCTGCTGGATCCCGTGCTGATCACCGCCGACAACATTGCGACCTACAAGGGCTGGACCTCGCACTAACCTCCCGTGCCGCGGGGCGCCGGCGACGGCGCCCCGCGGACTTTTTTCCAGAGATCACAAACATGCTGGATAAGCTGCGGCAGCAGGTCCTCGAGGCCAATCTCGATCTGGTGAAGAGCGGCCTGGTGCTGTCGACCTTCGGCAATGTCAGCGGCATCGATCGCGCCGCCGGCCTCGTCGCCATCAAGCCGAGCGGCGTGCGCTATGACAGCATGACGCCGGACGACATCGTCCTCACTGATCTCGAGGGCAAGGTCGTGTTCGGCAAGCTGAACCCGTCCTCCGACCTCGGCACGCATTTGCAGCTCTACCAGGCCTTCGGCTCGATCGGCGGCGTGGTGCATTCCCATTCCGAGTTCGCCACCACCTGGGCCCAGGCCGCGCGCCCGATCCCGGCTTTCGGCACCACCCATGCGGACTATTTCCACGGGCCTGTCCCGGTCACCCGCGCGCTCACCGACGGCGAGATCGGCGGCGACTATGTCGGCAATACCGGCGTGGTGATCGTCGAGGCCTTCGGCAACAAGGATCCCCTTGAAGTCCCGGCCGTGCTGGTCGCGGGGCACGGTCCCTTCACCTGGGGCCGCGATGCCGCCGATGCCGTGCACAATGCGGTGACGCTCGAATACGTCGCGCGCATGGCGCTGAACACCCTGGCGCTGCGGCCGGATGCGGCCGGCGTCTCCCAGGCTCTGCTCGACCGCCATTACTTCCGCAAGCACGGGGCCGGGGCAACCTACGGGCAGAAGAGCTGATGCGCGTCGTCGCCGGCATCGATTTCGGCACGCTCAGCGTCCGCGTGACCCTGTTCGACGAGACCGGCTGCCGCTTGGGCCACGCGGTCGCGGATTACCCGCTGCACCGGCGCGACAGCGATCCCGATTTCGCCACACAGTCGCACGACGACCACATGGCGGCGCTCACCCTCGCGCTGAAGACGGCGCTTAAGGACAGCGGCGTCGCCGGCGCGGACATCGTGGCGCTGGCGGCCGACACCACCGGCTCCAGCGTGCTGATGCTGGGCGAGGGGATGCAGCCGCTCGGCGACTACTATCTTTGGTGCGACCACCGCGCCAAAGCCGAAGCGGAGGAGATCACCGCGCTCGCCCATAAACAGGACCTGGAGGCGATCCACTGGTGCGGCGGGGTCTATTCCCACGAATGGGGCTTCGCCAAGCTGCTGCATTGGCTGCGCCACAACCCCAGCGACCGCGGCAAGCTGGTGACCGCGGTCGAGCATTGCGACATGGTCGCGGCCACGCTGACCGGCGTCACCGATGCCGCGCAGCTGAAGCGCAGCATCTGCGCCATGGGCCACAAATGGATGTGGAACCCACGCTGGCAGGGACTGCCGTCGCAGGCCTTCCTCTCGGCGGTAGATCGACTGCTCGACGGAATCCGCGCCAAGCTCGGCGGCGACTACCAGACCAGCGACAAGATCGCCGGCCGCCTTTCCGCGCATTGGGCGGAACGTCTCGGCATTCCCGCCGGCATTCCGGTCGCGGTCGGCGGCTTCGACGCGCATTGGGACGCGCTCGGCGCCGGCTGCCGCATCGGCGACGTGGTGAATGTGGTCGGCACCTCCACCTGCATCATCGCCATCGCCCGCGAAGCCGGCTTGATCCCGGGCCTGTGCGGCATCGTGCCCGGCAGCGTCGCGCCGGATCTGATCGGCATCGAGGCGGGGCTCTCGGCGACCGGCGACATCTTCGACGCCATCGCCCGCCGCGCACATGTCCCCCTGGAAGAGCTGAGCAAGAGCCTCGACCGCTACGGCCCGGGCGGGAAGGGGCTGCTGCGCCTTACCTGGGACAACGGCGACCGCACCGTGCTGGTGAAATCCGACCTCGGCGGTGTCACGCTCGGCTGGAACCTCATGCACAGGGCGCAGGACGAACTCTTCGCCGCGATCGAGGGCACCGCCTTCCACACCCGCCTCATCCTCGAGCGCATGGCCGAGAACGGCGTGCCGATCGCCCGCATCATCAACGGCGGCGGCATCCCGCAGAAGAACGCGGTATTGAACCAGGTCTATGCCGACGTCCTCGGCAAGCCGGTGCTGGTGCCGGACGGCATCCCCACCGGCTTCGGCGCCGGCATCTTCGCCGGCCTCGCCGCCGGCTTCTATCCCGACGTCGCGGCGGCGCAAGCCACGCTCTGCCTGCCGTTCAAGACCATCCAGCCCCGCCCCGAACGGCGCGCGGTCTACGACCGGCTCTACGGCATGTTCAAGCAGGCCTATTTCGCCTTCGGCAGCGGACAGCCGGCGCCGAATCTCGGCGAGATCCTGCCCTACTTGAAGAACCTCGCCGCTGGCCATTCCGGCGCCTGACGACGGCGCCGTTCCCGCCTTCACGCCGGCGCCACGGAGGCGTATGCTGCGAACTTAAGACTGGTCGCGGCCTAGCCCCGACCGTCGTCTGACTTGGGCGTTGCCTGCACGCCGCAGTCGGTTGTGCCCGCCGCCCATCGATGATGCGGCCCCTGCGAAGCCGATGACCTCCAGAGCCAATCCGTTCGGAGGAAGCATCATGGATGTGCAGACAATCAGAAATCCCGTCGAGTGCGTCATTGACGAGCTGCGCGAAGTGGCGACGGGCGTCGCGGGCGCCGGTCGGTCCATCGGGCACACGTCAACGCACCTCTTCTCCAGGCCGCTCGCCGTCAGCAAGATCGAGCTCAGCGACCTCAAGGAGGTGCTGGCCAGCGGCTTCGATGACTTCATGGCCTATCGCACCGACATCGTCTTCCTGCTCTTGATCTATCCGCTCGCTTCGCTGGCGATCGGCGCCGCCGCCTTGCACCATGAGTTCATCCCGATGCTGTTCCCGATCGTATCGGGCTCGGTCATCATGGGGCCGTTCGTCGGCGTAGTCCTCTATGAGCTGAGCCGCCGACGCGAGATCAACCTCACGCGTCACCACGTCGACAGTCACAGCTGGGCCAATGCCCTCAGCGTGACGCGACGGCGCAATTTCGGCGCGATCATGCTGCTCGGGCTCATGCTGGTGGCGATGTACCTGGTCTGGCTCGGCACCGCGTTCTGGATCTACCGCGTCACGCATGGGCCGCAGGCGATCGAATCCGTCGGCCGGTTCGTGGCCGACCTGTTCCTGACCCAGGCCGGCTGGTGGCTGATCGGGATCGGCCTTGCCGTCGGCTTCCTGTTCGCGGTGCTGGCCCTGATGATGACGGTCGTGTCCTTCCCGCTGCTGATCGACCGCGATGTCGGCCTCGGCACGGCGGTGCAGACGTCGTTCCGTGCCGTCCGGGCGAACCCGCTGCCGATCGCCGCCTGGGGCCTGGTGGTGGCGGGTGGCCTGGTCGTCGCCGCGATCCCGCTGCTGATCGGGCTGGCGATCGCGATGCCGGTCCTCTGCCACGCGAGCTGGCACCTCTATCGCAAGCTCGTACCGCGCCTGCCCGCGGCGCACTGATGACACCGGCCGGATCGCGAGAGAGCGGAGCGCAGGCCTATCAGAACAGCTTGTCGACCCAGCCGTAGGTGTCGTTGCTGCGGCCGGTCTGCAGGTCGAGCAGCGTCTTTTTGAGCTTCAGCGCCACCGGGCCGGCCTTGCCGTTGCCCATGGTGAAATCGTGGCGCCGGCCGCGGACCTTGGCGATCGGCGTGATCACCGCCGCGGTCCCGCAAGCAAAAGCCTCGCGGATCTTGCCGCTCTTGGCATCCGCCTGCCATTGATCGATGGCATAGGGTTCCTCGCGCACGGTCATGCCCTGGTCGCGCGCCAAGGTGATCAGGGAATCGCGGGTGACGCCGGGCAGGATCGTGCCGGTCAAGGGCGGGGTCTGCAACGACCCGTCCTCGAACACGAAGAAGATGTTCATCCCGCCCAGTTCCTCGATCCACTTCCGCTCCACGGCGTCGAGGAACACCACCTGGTCGCAGCCTTCGCGCAGGCTCTCGGCCTGCGCAGCGAGACTCGCGGCGTAATTGCCGCCGCATTTCGCCGCGCCCGTGCCGCCGGGTGCTGCGCGCGTATAGTTCTCGGAGACCCAGAGTGTCACGGTGGCCGTCGGACTCTTGAAATAGCCGGCGACCGGCGAAGCCACCACGCCATAGAGGTAGCCCGCCGACGGCTTCGTCCCCAGCGCGATCTCGGTGCCCAGCATGTAGGGCCGGAGATAGAGCGAGGCACCCTCCGCCGACGGGATCCAGTCGCGGTCGATCCGCGCCAGCTCGCGGACGGATTCGACGAACAGCTCCTCCGGCAGCGGCGCCATCGCCAGCCGCACCGCGGAATTGTGGAAGCGGCGGGCATTCATCTGGGGCCGGAACAGCGCACCGCCGCCATCGGGCTGGCGATAGGCCTTCAGGCCCTCGAAGATTTCCTGGGCATAATGGAAGACCATGGTCGCGGGGTCGAATTGCAGATCGCCGCGCGGGCCGATCTTGGCATCGTGCCAGCCGCGCTCCTCGGAATGCCGGATCGTGACCATGTGATCGGTAAAATTCCGGCCCCAGCCGGGGTTGGCGAGGATCGCCTCGCGGTCCTTGGCCGAAACGGGATGAGAGGTCTTCTCGACCGCGAAGGTCGTCGATCCACCGGAATCCATGGCTCTTCCTCAGGTCAATGCCGGATGCGCCGGCAAGATCGGCAATCTTACGGCGACGCCGTGCGGATGGCCACAGCTTCGCGGAACGCTGCCGACCCGCTAGTTTCGCCGGTTTTCCGCCGCGCGCATCACCCGCAGGAAGTTCCCGCCCAGCACCTTGGCGACGTCGTCCCTCTTATAACCATGATCGAGCATCAGGCCGACCAGCTCCGCGACCTGCTCGGGCTGGGCATGGGCGGGGTAGGGCTGTTCCTCATCGCCGGCCTGCGGCCAGAGATCGCGGTCGCGCTGGATCCAGTCCCAGATCGCCTGCACGTCGCGCACATAGTCGAGGCCGATCCCGGCATGGTCGATGCCGGCGAGGTTCACGATATGCTCGAGATGCCGGAACATCGTTTCGCTCTTGGCATGGATATCGCCGAGGAACTCGTTGACCCCGTTGATGCCGATCAGCCCGCCGGAGCGCGCGCAGGCCTTGATCTGGTCGTCCTTGATGTTGCGGTAATGCGGCACCACGGCATCGCAGTTGGAATGCGAGAAGATGAACGGCCGCTCGCAGACCTCCATCGCGTCCATCGTGGTGCGGTAGCCGGTATGCGAGCCATCGACCAGCATGCCGACCCGGTTCATTTCCTTGACCAGGTTGATGCCGTATTTGCTGAGGCCTGCATCGGTGCGCTCGACGCAGCCGTCGCCGACCAGGTTCTTCAGGTTATAGGCGAGCAAGGCGTGCCGCACGCCGAGATCGTAGTAGCTCTGCACCAGCTCGATGTCGCCGTCGAAGGGCTCGGTGCCCTGGAAATGGAAGCCCAAAGCCAGCCGGCCTTGCCGCTTTGCTGCCAGGATCTCGTCCGCGCTCGCGGCGAAGACGAGGCCGGGCCGCGAAGCGATATGCGCCTTCACCTTGGCGATATGGCGCATCGTCTCCGCGAGAGAGTTCTTCGGCATGCTGACGGTCAGCGAGACGAAATCGAATCCGGCCGAGTGGAACTTCGGCAGGGTGACGTCCTGGTCGATCATATAGGGCTCGAACCAGGGTAGGGTCATGTCGCAGACCACAGCCGCGTCGAGGACCGCGGCGACTTCTTCCGCACGCGCCATCGGATGACCCCTAGAGCCGCGTGTAGTCGATCTCCAGGAAGTCGGTCACTTCCTTCTTCCAGCGGTCGCGCACGAAGGCGACGTGGTCGGGATGCTGGTCGTAAGTGTCGTAGCCGGCCTGGTCGTCGAACTCCATCGAGAAGCCGAACTGGTAGTCGTTCTTGCGGCTCACCTGTTTCAGCTGCTCGAACTTCCGCACCGTCGGGATCTTGGCGAGGATCATCGCGTCGGCCAGGAACTTCTTCTCCTCCGCCGAGCCCTGGGCATGCTTCAAGCTGAAGACGACGGTGTGCCGGATCATTGGTGATTCCCCTGGGATCTTGTTACTTCAACCGGAACTCATAGGCAGCGATATAGCCACCGCCCCAGTCGCTCTTCAAGATCACCTTCAGGTATTTCGCCGTCACCGGGGCGAAGGTGAACCTCTGATAGGGCGACTGCATCAGCTTGATGTTCTGGGTGGTGAAGGTGCCGATCGAGCGGAAGCTGCCGGCCGGTCCCTCGTCGCCGACCTGAAGCTCGAACTCCTTCACGTTGTAGGGGATCTGCTCCGGGATCAGCATCTCGAAGTTGCTGAAGGTCGCTGGCGCGCCATCCTTGAACTGCCAGACGCCCTCGCCGTCATAGGTGACGACGCGCTCCTCGCTGCCGTCGGTGAGCTTGGCCCATTCGTCATTCGGCGCCGCCAGGATCGTGCCGCCGTTGGCCGGCGCCAGCAGATCGACGCCGCTCGCGCCGGCACTCGCCGCCTGGGTCTCGCCGCCGGCATCGGCCGGCGCGGCACCGCCCGGCACGGCGACCTGCTGGCCGGGCATCTGTCCGACCAGCGGGGCGGCCGCAGGCGCCATCGCGCCGTAGAGCCGCAGGTCATAGGCCGCGATATAGCCGCCCCCCCAATCGGACCTGAAGGCCACTTTCAGATACTTCGCGGTGACCGGCGCGAAGGTGAAGGCCTGGTAGGGCGCCTGCATGAACTTGATGTTCTCGGTCGTGAAGCTGCCGATCGGGCGGAAGCTGCCCGCGGGTCCTTCGTCGCCGGCCGAGAGCTCGAACTCCTTCACGTTGTAGGGGAGGGTCTCGGCGATCAGCATCTCGAAACGGTCGAAGGTCGCCGCACCGCCGTCCTTGAAGCCGAACACGCCCTCGCCGTCATAGGTAACCGCGCGATCGGGGCTGCCGTCGTTCAGCTTCGCCCATTCGTCGTTCGGCGCGGAGAGCAGGGCGCCGCCATTCTGCGGCGAAAGCAGGTCGATGCCCTGCGCAGGAGCAGGTTGCGGCGCCGGCGCGGCGCTCTCGTCTACTTTGCCATGGGCGCGTAGTTCATAGGCCGCGATATAGCCGCCGCCCCAATCGGTGTTGAACGCGATCTTGAGGAAGCGGCCGGTCACCGGCGGGAAGCTGAAGCGCTGATAGGGATCCTGCATCAGCTTGATGTTCTGCGTGGTGAAGGTGCCGACCGAGGTAAAGGCGCCGGTCGGGCTCTCGTCGCCGACGAAGACCTCGAAATCCTTCACGTTGTATCCGCTCTTTTCCGGGATCAGCAGGTCCACGCCGGTGATGGTGGCCGGTTTGCCGTCCTTGAAGCCCCAGACGCCGATCCCGGCATAGGTGACGGCGCGTTCGTCGTCCTTGCCGTCGTTCAGCTTCTGCCATTCGTCGTTGTTGGCGGCGATCAGCTGGCCGCCGTTCCTCTGCGCCAGGATGTCGTCGTCCGGCGCTTTGGGCTTGGCGGCGGCCTTGGCGACGGTGGCGAGCGCCGTGGTCAGCGCGGCGGCGTTCTTCGCGTCATAGTAAGTACCGCCGGTCTCGGTCGCGACGCATTCGATCAGCTTGCGCTGCTCCGGCTTCAAAGTAAATCCGACCACATTGACCTTGAGATCCAGTCCCGCCGCCTTGATCGCCGACGCGGCGGCGCAAGGATCGCCTTTGCATTCCTCGATCCCGTCGGTCACCAGGATGATGGCGTTCTCCTGGCCCTTGAAGGCGAGGAAGGATTTCGCCGCCATCTCCAGCGAGGCCGCGATCGGCGTCTCGCCCTTCGGCGTCAGTTCCTGGATCCGCCCGGCGATGCTGCCGGCATCCTCGGCGCCGATCGGCGCGACCAGTTCCATGTCCTTGCAGTCCTTGGCCTTGCGATGGCCATAGGCGAGCAGGCCGAGCCGCACTTCCGGCGGCATCGTGGCCAGGGTCTCGGCCAGCACGCGCTTGGCCGCGGTCATGCGGGACTCACCTTCGACCGCCTTCTTCATCGAGCCGGAGGCATCGACGATCAGCATTACGTTCCGGGTCGTGCCGTCATCTTCGGCGCGTGCGGGGAAACTGCCGAGCAAAAGCACCAGCGCCAGAACCGCCAGCGACCTGAAGCCAGTTTTCATTGTCCCGCTCACCCGTTGACGCGCCCCCGACTGCGCGGCGCGACTATAACATGGCGTGGCGCATTGTCTGGCCTCGAACCGGATAACCGCTTCGCGCCCAATCTCCGATTCCGATCCTTGTGACGATCGCAAGAAGATGAAACCGAAGCACACCTGGGTGCGATGGTTAACGCGACCAAAAGTGTCGCCGTGATCCCGCAATTAGGGCACGATGGCGGGGTCGGGGCGCGGTCCCCCCTATGGCAGGGTGCGGCCGCAGGTTGATTACCAGAGGCGCAAGATGCGCACGATGCTTTCGTTGGATGGCATCCGGGCGAGCGTCGACGACCTGGTCTCTGCGGCGATTCTCGCGGATGGCTGGGAAGAAGCGCTGGTGCATTTCGCTATGGCGGCGGGTGCACGCGACGCCGTGCTGATGCGGAATGAAGCGCGCAAGATGGTCACGGCGATCGTGACCCCGGAATGCGCGCGCGCGGTCGCGGATTTCGCCGCCGGCCGCACGCCACCGAACTCGCGCTATCAGCGGATCGGTACGCATTATGTCGGCTTCCGCATCGATCAGGACGACTATTCCGCCGAAGAGCTGGCGCGCGACCCGTTCTACCAGGAGTTCCTGCGTCCGAACGGCGTGTTCTGGCATGCCAACACGGTGCTGGCGCCCGGGCCGGACGAATATATCGAGCTGAGCCTGAAGCGCCGCGTCGAGCATGGGCCTTTCCAGCCGGCGGAGCGCGCGATGCTCGACAGCGTGCTGCCGGAGCTCCATGCCGTTGCCCGCATCGCCAAGGGCGTGCTCGACGCCGAGGCGCGTGGCATGGCCGGGATGCTCGGCCGGCGCGGCGGCGCGATCGTCGAGCTGGATTCCTGGGGGCGCGTGCTGCCCGGCCAATCGGCCGGCGAGGTCGATCCGGCCTCGCCGCTGCGCATCCTGCGCCGTCGGCTGGTGGCGGGAGATCGGGTGTCGCAGCTCGCGGTCGACCGCGCGGTGGCCAGTGCGGTCTCCCGGCCCGGACGGCTGGGGGTCGCGGCGCTGACCAATATCGAGGGCCGGCGCTACCTGCTGCAGGTCCATCCGGTGCCGGGCCGGGCGCGCGATGTCTTCGCCTCGGCCACGGCCTTGGCGCTGCTGGTCGAGCGCGACCGCGATCCGGCGGCACTGCGGCCCGATCTCACCTGGATCCGCAATGCCTATGGTCTCACCGAGCGGGAGGCGCATGTCGCGGCCTTGCTGGCCGAAGGCCTCGACATCGAGGCGATCGCCGCGCGGCTGAAGATCCAGCCCAGCACCGCCCGCAGCTATCTGAAGGACGCCCTGCAGAAGACCGGCGCCACACGCCAGGCCGAGCTCGTCGCGCTGCTCGCCCACGTTTGAGCTGCGGCGCTGCCAGCGCTTGACAAGGTGACCGGCCGAGCCTCAGTTACGGGCGCTGGTTCCTGTCCCGATCGATTGAAAGGGGCAGGTGAAAAGGGAATGCGACAGGCGCCGCTTCGGCGCCGAAGCGCAGCCGCCCCCGCGACCGTGACCGGAGAGGTCCGCCACTGCCACTGGCCGTTCGGCCGGGAAGGCGGCGGGACCGACGAGCCAAGGCTCGAAATCCGCAAGCCGGGAGACCTGCCAGCGCATGATGTCACGGGCGAACGGGGTTTTTCGCGGCCGGCTTAGGACGATGCCTTGCGCATCCCCGGCCGCCCCCTTCCGCCGAACAAGAAAGGCGTCTCGACCGGAAGGGCGATGAACGATCCGCGGATATATGGTTGGTGTCCCGGCGCGCTGCGGCCCATGCAATCCGGCGACGGCTTGGTCGTGCGGCTGCGCCCGCCGCTCGGGCGCCTGACCGGCGAGCAGGCGCGGCGGATCGCGTCCCTCGCCGCCGCGCATGGCAACGGCCAGATCGATCTCTCGTCCCGCGCCAACCTGCAGCTCCGCGGCGTCACGCCGGAGACCCATCGCCCCTTGGTCGAAGCGCTGCAGGCGCTCGACTTGGTCGATCTCTCGGTGGAAGCGGAGGCGCGGCGCAACCTCGTGGTGACGCCGTTCTGGGAAGCGGATGACGACAGCGCCGCGATCACCCGGGCTTTGACGACGCGCTTTGCGGCCGATGATGCGCCGACTCTCCCCGGCAAGTTCGGTTTCGCGGTCGATTGCGGGCCGCGCCCGCTGCTGGCCGGCACCTCCGCGGATATTCGCATCGAGCGCGGCCGCGAGGGCCTGATCTGCCGCGCCGACTCAATCACCTCCGGTTGCCCCGTCACCCGCGACACGGCCGCCGAGACCGCTTTGGCCTTTGCGCGCTGGTTCCTGGACAGCGGCGGCGTGCAGGAGCAGCGCGGCCGCATGGCCCGTCATCTCTCGGCCGGGGCCGCGCTGCCCGCGGCGTGGCGGCAAGACCCGGCGGCCGAACCGGCGCCGCGTCCCGGACCCGGGCTCTGCGCGCAGGGCGCGCTGGTGGCAATCGAGTTCGGGCGGATCGACGCGGAGACGCTCGCCGCCCTGGCCGCGATCGGGCCGCTGCGGCTGACGCCCTGGCGGATGCTGCTGATCGAAGGCGCCGCTGCGCTTCCCGATCTCCCCGGCCTGATCCGCGACGCCGGCGACCCGCGCCTCCTGCTGGAGGCTTGCACCGGTGCGCCGACCTGCCTGCAGGGCCTCGCCGAGACCCGGCCGCTGGCCCGGGCGCTGGCGCCGTTCCTGCCGGAAGGGGCGCGCCTGCATGTCTCCGGCTGCGCCAAGGGCTGCGCCTGTTCCGGCGCTGTCGACCTGACACTTGTCGCAACCGGTCCAGATCGGTTCGACCTGATCCGCTACGGTCGCCCCGGCGATCCCCCCGAACGCCGGGACCTGACACCGGACGACCTCCTGAAGCTGCCTGGAATCCTGCGAGCCTGAATGCCCTACGCCTACGAAAAAGACGGAGCGAAGATCTACGCCCAGAGCTTCGCCACCATCCGCGCCGAAGCCGACCTCGCACGCTTCTCGAAGGACGAGGAGCCCGTGGTGGTGCGGATGATCCACGCCGCCGGGCTGGTGGGGCTGGAGCGCGATGTCGCGTTCACGCCCGGCATGGCGGCGACGGCCCGGGCGGCGCTCGCCGCCGGCGCGCCGATCCTCTGCGACGCGCGGATGATCTCGGAAGGCATCACCCGCGCGCGGCTGCCTTCCGACAACGCGGTGATCTGCACCTTGCAGGACCCGCGCGTGCCGGACCTCGCACGCGACATGGGCAACACGCGCTCGGCGGCGGCGCTGGAACTCTGGCGCCCGCATCTCCAGGGCGCGCTGGTCGCGATCGGCAACGCGCCGACCGCGCTGTTTCATCTCTTGAACATGCTGGAAGACCCGGCTTGCCCGCGGCCGGCGGCGATCATCGGCTGCCCCGTCGGATTCGTCGGCGCGGCGGAGTCGAAAGCGGCGCTGATGTCCGCAAACGTCGTGCCGGCGCTGGTGGTGCAGGGGCGGCTGGGCGGCTCGGCGATCACCGTCGCCGCCGTCAACGCCCTCGCCAGCTGGAAGGAATAGAATGGGCAAGGTGATCTGCGTCGGCCTCGGCCCCGGCGATCCGGAATTGATGAGCGTGCGCGCCGACCGCCTGGTCCGCGCCGCGCGCCATGTCGCCTATTTCTGCAAGGAAGGCCGGCAGGGTCACGCGCGGCAGATCGTCGACGGCATTATTTCGCCCGACGCCGTCGAGTATTCGATGGAATATCCGGTGACCACCGAGATCCCGCTCGACGACCCTCGCTACAACGAAATGATGGCCGCCTTCTACGCCGACTGGTCGGCGAAGATCGCGACCGTGGCGCGCGACACCGACATCGTCGTGCTCTGCGAGGGTGATCCCTTCTTCTACGGTTCCTTCATGCATCTCCACGCGCGGCTGCAGGGCAAGGTCGAGATCGAGATCGTGCCGGGCATCACCGGCATGTCGGGCTGCTGGACCAGCACTGGCCAGCCGATCACCTGGGGTGACGATGTGCTGACCGTGGTGATGGCGACCTTGCCCGAGGCCGAGCTCAGCCGCCGCATCGGCGATACCGACGCGCTGGTGGTGATGAAGATCGGCCGCAACCTGCCGAAGCTGCGCCGCGCCCTGGAGAAGAGCGGCAAGCTGCAGCAGGCCTGGCTGATCGAGCGCGGCACCATGCCCGGCCAGAAGGTGCAGCGCCTGGTCGATGCCGGCGAGAGCGTGCCCTATTTCTCGATCGCCGTGGTGCACGGCCAGGGTCGCAGGCCGTGAGCGGCTGGCTCGCCGTCGCTGGGCTCGGGCCAGGCAATGACGCGCTGGTGACGCCCGAGGTGCAGGCGGCACTCGCGGCCGCGACCGACGTGGTCGGCTACACGCCCTATGTGGCCCGCGTCGCGCCGCGGCCTGGCCTGGCCCTGCATCCCTCCGACAACCGCGTTGAGCTGGAGCGCGCGACGCACGCGCTGACCATGGCCGCGGCAGGGCAGGGCGTGGTCGTCGTCTCTTCCGGCGATCCCGGAGTCTTCGCCATGGCTTCGGCTTTGTTCGAGGCGCTGGAAGCGGGGCCCGCGGAATGGCGCGATCTCGACATCCGCATACTGCCCGGCATCACCGCGATGCTGGCGGCTGCCGCGCGGCTCGGCGCCCCCCTCGGCCATGATTTCTGTGCCATCAACCTGAGCGACAACCTGAAGCCCTGGGACGTGATCGCGCATCGTTTGCGCATGGCGGCGCGCGGCGGCTTCGCGATGGCCTTCTACAACCCGCGCTCCAAGTCGCGGCCGCACCAATTCGCTGAGGCGCTCGACATCCTGCGCGCCGAATGCGGCAACGACCGGCTGATCTCCTTCGCCCGCAACGTCAGCAAGCCCGACGAGCGGCTGGAGACGGTGACGCTCGGAGAAGCGACGCCGGAGATGGCCGACATGCGCACGGTGGTGATCGTCGGCAATGCCGAGACCCGGCGTGTCGGCCGCTTCGTCTACACGCCGCGTTCGGCCGGCGGTGCCGCATGATCCAGCCAGTGCAGCACTGCGTCGATCGTGCCCGCGACTCGTCGTGGCGGAATCGCCGGCCGGTCGATCAGGATCACCGGAATGCCGAGCTTGCGGGCGGCATCGAGCTTGGCGCGCGCCCCCTCGCCGCCGGAATTTTTCGCGACGATCAGTTCGATGCGATATGTCTCGAGCAAGGCCCGGTCGCTCTCTTCGGTGAAGGGCCCGCGCGCGATCACCGCCTCGGCCTGCGGGAAGGGCAGGGGATCCGGCGCCGCATCGACCAGGCGCAGCAGATAGAAATGCTCGGGCCGTGCGGCGAAGGCCTGCAGGTTCTGCCGGCCGATGGCGAGGAAGACGCGGGTCGGAGTCTTGGGCAAGGCTTCCACCGCCGCCGCGATATCGGTAACCCGCGTCCAACGGTCCGCGGGCGCCGGCGACCAGGCCTCGCGCTCGAAAGCGCAGAGTTCGACGCCTTCAACCTGGCAGGCGGCGACCGCATGGGCGCTCATCTGCGCGGCGAAGGGATGGGTCGCGTCGATCACATGGGTGATCTTCTCGTCGCGGAGGTATTGCCGCAGCCCATCGACGCCGCCGAAGCCGCCGACCCGCATCGCCAGCGGCTGGCCGGCCAAGGCATGCGTCCGTCCGGCATAGGAGAAGATCGCGTCGGCGCCGCGCGCGGCGAGCGCGTTGGCGAGTCGGCTGGCCTCGGTCGTGCCGCCGAGCAGAAGGATGCGTGTCATGGCTAATTCTGGGCCTGATGCCTGGCTGAGTATCATCGGTCTCGGCGAAGATGGCCTGAACGGCCTGACCGCGGCAAGCCGCTCCGCACTCGACCGGGCGGAAATTGTCTTCGGCGGCCCGCGCCATCTCGAATTGGCGGGAGTCGGCGCGCGCGGCCGGCCCTGGCCCGTGCCTTTCTCGGTGGCACCAGTCTTGGAATTGCGCGGCCGCCGCGTCGCCGTGCTCGCCTCGGGCGATCCCTTCTGGCACGGTGCCGGCGGCACGCTCGCCGCGCATCTTTCGTCAGAGGAATGGCGCGCCTTTCCATCGCCCTCGACCTTCTCGCTCGCCGCGTCGCGCCTGGGCTGGCGCTTGGAGGAGGCCGTTTGCCTCGGCCTCCATGCCGCGCCCTTCGAGCAGCTCGTCCCCATCCTGTCGCCCGGCGTGAAGGCGCTCTGCCTGCTGCGCGACGGCGCCGCACCGGCGGCTTTGGCCGCATGGCTGACCGCGCGCGGCTTCGGCGCGTCGCAGCTCCATGTGCTGGAGGCGCTCGGCGGACCGCGCGAGCGGCTGCGCCAGGCAACAGCGCAAGATTTCAATCTCACCGACGTCGCCGCGCCGGTGGCCGCGGCGATCGACACCGCCGGCGCCAAGGGCCTGCCGCGCGCCGCCGGCCTGCCCGATGATCTTTTCGCCTCGGACGGCCAGATCACCAAGCGGCCGATCCGCGCGCTGACGCTCTCCGCCTTGGCACCGCGCCCCGGCGAAACTCTCTGGGATGTCGGCGCGGGCTCGGGCTCGATCTCGATCGAATGGCTGCTCGCGGCACCCGCGACCCGGGCGATCGCGCTGGAGCCGCTCGCCAAACGCTGCGCCAATATCGGCCGCAACGCCGCAGCCTTCGGCCTCGCGCATCGGATCGACATCGTCGAAGGCGGTGCACCCGATGCGCTGAAAAGTCTGCCGAAGCCCGATGCCGTCTTCCTCGGCGGCGGCGCCTCGGAAGCCGTGCTGCAGTATTTGTGGGACCAGCTCGTACCCGGCGCGCGGATCGTGGCCAATGCGGTCACCCTGGAGACCGAGGCGCTGCTGACCGACTGGCACGCGCGCGTCGGCGGCCACCTGCTGCGGGTCGAGCTGGCCGATGCCGCGCCGCTCGGTCGGATGCGTGGCTGGGAGCGGGCGCGGCCGATCATTCAATGGAGCGTCACCCGATGACCGTGCATTTCATCGGCGCCGGCCCCGGCGCCGCCGACCTCATCACCTTGCGCGGCCGCGACCTGATCGCCGCCTGCCCGGTCTGCCTCTATGCCGGATCGCTGGTGCCCGAGGCCTTGCTCGCGCATTGCCCGCCGGGCGCGCGCATCGTCAACACCGCGCCGCTCACCCTCGACGAGATCGTCGCCGAGATCAAAGCCGCGCACGAGAAGGGCCAGGATGTGGCGCGGCTGCATTCCGGCGATCTCGCGGTCTGGTCGGCGATCGGCGAGCAGCTGCGGCGCCTGCGCGCCGAGAATATTCCCTATGACATCACGCCCGGGGTGCCGGCCTTCGCCGCCGCCGCCGCCGCCCTGGAAACCGAACTCACTTTGCCGGAGATCGGACAGTCGCTGGTGCTGACCCGCACCTCCGGCCGGGCCTCGCCGATGCCGGAGAACGAGACCCTGGAGAATTTCGCCAGGACCGGCACCACCTTGGCGATCCATCTCTCGGTCCATGTGCTCGACGAGGTGGTGGAGCGGCTGGCTCCCTATTACGGCGCCGACTGCCCGGCCGCGGTGATCTGGCGCGCGAGCTGGCCGGACCAGCGGATCGTCCGCGCGACCCTCGGAACACTCGTCGCGGCTACCGAAGGCGAGCGCGGCCGCACCGCGATCATCATGGTCGGCCCGGTCCTGGGCAACGCGGATTTCCGCGAAAGCGCGCTCTATGCCGAGGGCTATGACCGCCGCTTCCGTCCGACCGGCGCCGCGCCGCGCTTCCCCAAGGGGACCGAATGAGCCTCACGCTGGTCCTGATCGGCATCGGCACCGGCAACCCGCGGCACCTCACGCAGGAGGCGGTCGCTGCGATGAACGAGGTCGACGCGCTGCTGATCCCGCGCAAGGGGCCGGACAAGGAGGACCTCGCGGAACTCCGGCGCGAGATCTGCGCCCGCAATCTGCGCGCACCCGGCCCGCGCCTGCATGAGTTCGATCTCCCGGTGCGCGACGAGAACACGCCCGACTACCGCCGCCGTGTCGACGACTGGCATGACGCGATCGCGGCGACCTGGTCGCGCGCCTTGGCCGAGGCCTTGCCCGGCGGCGGCAAGGCAGGCTTCCTGGTCTGGGGCGATCCTTCGCTCTACGACAGCACCTTGCGGATCGTGGAACGGCTGCGGCAACGCATGCCGCTGGAACTGCGGGTGATACCGGGCATCACCGCGATCCAGGCGCTGACCGCCGGCCATGGCATCACCTTGAACGAGATCGGCGCGCCTTTCGTGGTCACCACCGGCCGCCGCCTGCGCGACGCCGGCTGGCCGCCGGCCGCCGATACCGTGGTGGTGATGCTCGACGGCAGCTGCTCGTTCCAGAGCCTGGATCCCGCCGGCATCTCGATCTGGTGGTCGGCCTATGCGGGGATGGAGACCGAGATCCGCATCGCCGGACCGCTCGCCGAAGTGACCGCGCGCATCGTCGCCGCGCGCCAGGCCGCCCGCGAAGAGCATGGCTGGATCATGGACATCTACCTGCTGCGCCGCGGCGCCTAGCCGGCGCGGGGCGGCGTCGCCGCATAGCGCAGATGCACCATGCCATGCTCGAGCGGCGTCGCGGATGTGAAGCTGAGCTCGCATTTGCCGGCGAGCCCGCCCGGATGGAAGACGATGCCGTGCTGGCTGCTGTCGCCGTCGAAGGCCGGGCCGATCAGGACATGGACCTCATCGACCAGGCCGGCGGCGAGGAAGCTGCCGTTCACCGTGCCGCCGCCTTCGAGCAGCAGCCGCTTGATGCCGAAGGCGCGGTTCAGGGTCTCCAGCATCGCCGCGAGGTCGATCTGCGGCCCTTCCGCGACGATGTAGGAAACGCCGTCCGCCGCCAGTTCCGCCAGATGCGCATCGCCGACCTCCCGGCCGAGCAGCGCGATCATGTGGTCGCCCCAGACCGTGCCGCCGGAGAAATGCGCCTTGCCCGACGGATCCAGCACGACGCCGTAGCCCTTCGCCTGCCGGGCCGCCACATGCAGCGGCCGCGCGACCTTCGGCAGGGTCGCCGGCGGATGGGCCGCGGCCTTGCTCATCTCCTGCATGGTGACCCGGCCGACGATCCAGGCATCGCCGCCCAATGTCTCATGCACCTTCTCGAACATGGCGCCCCAATCCTTGCGCTCGCCGTCGGGAGTCAGGGTCCAGCGGCTGGGATGCTGGCGCCCGTCGAGGGACGACGTCATCAGCATGATCAGTTCGGGCTTCATGGGGCTTCCACGGATTGCTGCCGCCCGGCAGAAGACGCCCGCCGGCGCGGAATGTCAAAGCCGCTGGCTTGCGGCATTGGAATCTGCCGTCAATTCTGCTTAGTTCCGCCGGTGAAATTTCCGCAGACCCCCGCATGCCCGAATCCTACATAGACACCTATTACCGGCGCAGCATGGCCGATCATCCGGCCTATCCGACGCTTTCCGCTTCGCATCAGGTCGACGTTTGCGTGGTCGGCGGCGGCCTGGCTGGGCTTTCCACCGCCACCGAATGCCTGCAGCGCGGGCTCAAGGTCGCGCTGCTGGAGCGGCACCGGATCGCCTGGGGCGCGTCGGGCCGCAACGGCGGCTTCGTCACCGCCGGCTATGCGACCGGCCATGCGCAGATCGCGCGCCGCACCGGCGAGGCGGGGGCCAAGGCCTTGCACGATCTCTCGGTCGAAGGCGTGCGGATCGTGCGCGAGAATATCGACCGACTCGACCTCGCGCGGGTCAACCCGACGCCCGGCATCCTGCGCGCGATCCGCTATGACGACGCGGCCGGGCTGCAGGCGGAGGTCGCCGAGGCGAAACGGAAGTTCGGTGCGACCCTGCACTACCTCTCGCGCGAATCGGTGCAGGAGAAGCTGAAGAGCAAGGCCTATTTCCAGGGCCTCTATTCGCCCGACGCCTTCCACTTCCATCCGCTGAACTACGCGCTCGGCCTCGGCGCGGCGGTCGCGCAAAAGGGCGGCCTGATCTTCGAGCAAAGTCCCGCGACCGCCATCGCCCGCAAGGCCGGCGGCTTCACCGTGACGGCGGCCGGCGGCAAGATAGAGGCCGGGCATGTCGTGCTCTGCAGCGGCGGCTACACCGATCGTCTCTCACCCGCCTTGCACCGCGCCTATCTGCCGATCGCCACCTACATGCTGCTGACCGAACCGATCGCCGACATCGCACGGGCCATCAACACGCCGGCGGCGGTCGCCGACGACCGGCGCGCCGGCGACTACTACCGGGTGGTGGACGGCAACCGCATCCTCTGGGGCGGCTGCATCACCACCCGGACCGCGGATCCCGCCAACCTCGCCGAAATCATGCGCCGCCGCATCGTCGACACCTATCCGCAGCTCCGGGACCTGAAGGTCGCCGCGGCCTGGTCCGGCCTGATGTCCTACGCCCGGCACCTGATGCCGCAGATCGGCCGCACGCCGGAGGGCCTCTGGCATGCGACCGGCTTCGGCGGGCATGGCATGAACACGACGACGATTGCCGGAAGGGTGGTCGCCGAGGCGATCGCCGGCGAGAGCGACCGGATCAAGCTTTACGCCCCCTTCGGCCTCGACTGGAATGGCGGGCCGTTCGGCCGCATCGCGGTCCAGGCGACCTACTGGTATCTTCAGGCCATGGATGCCTGGCGCGAAAAAGGAGCCCACAAGCCGCATGCTCGACCCTGACCGCATCCGCGCCGCGATCCCCAACGTCCTCACCGAAGCGCATTTCCCCGAACTCCCGAACTACTATCGCGGCAAGGTGCGGGAGAACTACGATCTCGCCGATGGCCGTCGCATCCTGATCTCGACCGATCGGCAGAGCGCCTTCGACCAGGTGCTGGCCGCGGTGCCCTTCAAGGGCCAGGTGCTCACCGAGACCGCGCGCTTCTGGTTCGAGGCGACCCGGGACATCTGCCCCAACCACGTGCTCGACTATCCCGATCCCAACGTCGTCATCGGCCGCCGGCTCTCCATGCTGCCGGTCGAGATGGTGGTGCGCGACTATCTGACCGGCTCGACCGACACCGCGATCTGGCCGATGTATCGCGACGGCAAGCGCACGGTCTACGGCGTCGCGCTGCCCGACGGCATGAAGAAGAACGACAAGCTGCCCGGCACGATCCTGACGCCCACGACGAAAGCGGAGCAGGGCGGCCATGACGCGCCGATCACGCCGCAGCAGATCGTGGCCCAGGGCTTGTTGAGCCAGAAGCAATGGGACGAGGTGGCGGCGCTGTCGCTGGCCATCTTCGCCCGCGGCCGCGAGATCGCCGCCAGGAACGGCCTGATCCTGGTCGATACCAAGTTCGAGTTCGGCCTCGATGACCAGGGCAAGATCGTGCTGGCCGACGAGATCCTCACCCCCGACAGCAGCCGCTACTGGAAAGCCTCCAGCTACGCCGCGCGTCACAACGCGGGCGAGGAGCCGGAGAGCCTGGACAAGGAATTCCTCCGGCTCTGGATCTCCGCGCGCTGCGACCCCTACAAGCAGCCGATCCCGGAGATCCCCGCCGACACCCTGGTCGAGTTCGCGCAGAAATACATCGCGCTCTACGAGACCGTGACCGGCAAGAGCTTCGGCGCGCCGCCCGCCGGCGAGAAGGTCAAGGACCGCATCCGCCGCAACCTGGCGAAATTCTTCTAGATGAGTGAAGAAGCGCAACGCGAGACCGTTGCCTTCCTCTCGGACCCGCGGGCGCATGGCGGCGCCGAAGTCGAGACCATCACCACCCATGCCTCGCGGATCTTCATGGCGGGCGAGCGCGTCCTGAAGCTGAAACGCGCGGTCCAATACTCCTACCTCGATTTCTCGACGCCCGAACTTCGCCGCGGCTCCTGCGAGGAGGAGCTCCGGCTCAACCGCCGCACCGCACCGAACCTCTATCTCGACGTCCAGCCGGTCACCCGCGAAGCCAACGGCCTTGCGCTGGGTGGCAAGGGCGAGCCCGTCGACTGGGTCGTCGTCATGCGCCGCTTCCCGCAGGAAGCGCTGTTCAGCCACCTCGCCGAAGCCGACCGGCTGACGCCGGACCTGATGCGCCGCCTCGCCGACAACATTGTCGCCTTCCACCGCGATGCCGAAATCACACCGGATTTCGGCGGCGTCAAAGGCGTCGAACAGGTCATCCGCATCAACGACGAGAATCTGCGCCGTGACGGTCCGCCGGTGATCCCGGTCGGCGAGGCCGAAGCCTTGACCGCGGCGGCCCGCAAGGCCGCCGGCGACCTCGCCGACTTGCTGGAGCAGCGCCGCATCGCGGGCAAGGTGCGCCAATGCCATGGCGATCTGCATCTCCGCAACATCTCCCTGATCGACGGCGAACCCACGCTGTTCGACTGCATCGAGTTCAACCCATCGCTGGCGGCGATCGACGTGCTCTACGATCTGGCCTTCCTGCTGATGGACCTGCGCTATCGCGGCCATGGCACCGAAGCGGCGATCGTCTTCAACCGCTATATGGACGTCAGCGACGAGAGCGACGGCATCGCCGCCATGCCGCTGTTCCTCTCTCTGCGGGCCTGGGTCCGGGCCCATGTGACCGCGACCGCCGCGAAGAGCGGCGCCGGGGACGCTGCCGAAGCGCGCCGCTACTTCGACCTCGCCCGCGATCTGCTGAAACCACGCCCGCCGCGGCTCGTCGCTGTCGGCGGCCTGAGCGGCACCGGCAAGTCCACGATCGCCGCGATCCTCGCCGGCCGTCTCGGCCTCACGCCCGCGCGCGTGCTGCGCAGCGACGTGATCCGCAAGCGCCTGTTCGGCGCGGCGCCGGAGCAGCGCCTGCCGGCGGAAGCCTATGCCCGCGATGCGACCGAACGCGTCTATGCGCAGCTGGAAGCCGAGGCGCAAGCCGCCATCGCAGCCGGCAGCAGCGTGATCATCGATGCCGTCTCCGCCAAGGCGGAGGAACGCACCGCCTTCGCCGCCCTCGGCGAGCGCTTGAGCGTTCCCTTCGACGGAATCTGGCTTGAAGCACCGCCGGAAATCCTGTGCGCCCGCGTCGGCGCCCGGAAGAACGACGCTTCCGATGCCGATCTCGCGGTCCTGGAGCGGCAGCTCGGCTACGATCTCGGCGCGATTGACTGGCACCGCATCGACGCGTCACCGGCACCCGAAGCTATTGCAGACGCCGCGCTGAAGGCGATCAGCCGGTGACTGCCAGCGCCTCGGTCTTGTCGCGGAGATAGCGGCAGAGGCTGCGCGGGTCGCGCATCTCCCGCAGCGTCTCGTAGGGCAGCACGTCGCCGATCGTGGCGCTGAAGCTGCCGCCGATCTTGTTGGCGACCTCGTGCAGCAGATAGGCCATGCGCGCGGTCATGCCGATATGGCTGGCGATCTGGAACATGCGGCTGTTCTGGCCGGGGAAGAAGATCGGCACCACCGGCGCCCTGGCCTCATGCACCAGCCGCGCGGTGAAATGCTTCCACTCGAAATCGACCGCCTTCTTCGCGAACAGGCTCGGCGTGGTGGCGACGCCCCCGCCCGGAAACACGATGATGCAGCCGCCGCCCTTCAAGTGCGCCCGCGCCACCGCGCGACTCTGCAGGTTGGTGCCTTGCGCCGTCGGGGTGGGATCGAAATCGATCGGCAGAATGTAGTTCCGCAGCTCCGCGTCCGGCGGGTAGAGCCTGGAATTGGTCAGCACCTTGAAGTCGCGCCGCACCCGGTTGGCGAGATGCCCGATCAGCAGGCCGTCGATCAAGCCGAACGGATGGTTGGCGACAATGACCAGGGGACCCGAGCGCGGCAGGGCTTCGAGCTTCATCGGATCGTAGTCGACCGAAAGCCGCATCAGCCGCATCGCCGCTTCCCAGAAGTCGACGCTGCCCCGAAGCTCGGTCTGGTAGATCTTGTAGAGCCGCTTCAGCTCGAGCTGGCCGGTGGTCGCCTCGATGAGATGGATGAAGGCGCGGGTCAGCCGGCTGTCGCAGGGACTGGCATAGCTGAGATCGATCGCGGCATGCATGGCTTGGACGCTAGCAGCGATTCGTGACGCCCGCGCCGCAACCGCGTGACGGTTTGATGTCTAGCGCCGCCCGCCGGCCAGCTTCTCCGCTTCCGGCCGTTGCCGCAGCCTCGCCATGGCATAGATGCCGAAGACCGGACCCGCCGCCAGGAAGACGAAGACCTGCGACCAGCCGATCCGGTCGACCAGGAACGGCACCATATGGATCGTGAACATGGTCAGCAGGAATCCGGCGCAGGTCTGGATGGTCAGCATGGTGCCGATCTGCTCCGGCGGCGAAAGCTCGGTGATCGCGGCGGAGAATTGCGCCGAATCCGCCACCACGCTGATCCCCCAGATCACGCAGAGGATGAGCAGCAGCGTGGGATTGCCGCCGAACAGATGCCCGACCAGCACCGCGCAGCTTCCGCTCGTGGCGAGCGCCACCATGGTGATCCGCGTCCGGCCAAAGCGATCGGCGGCAAGTCCGGCGATCAGGCAGCCGATGGCGCCGGAGCCCACCGTCAGGAAAGCGCCGACCCGCGCCCAGTAGGCGGCGTCTGCACTCATCATCGTGCGGTCGAAGCTCGCCTGCAGGAAGACCGCGATCCAGGCCCACATGGCATAGAGCTCCCACATATGGCCGAGATAGCCGAAGTTGGCGAGGCGCAGCGCCGGCATGCGCCAGGCATCCAGCGCCGCGCCGAAGCGGAAGGTGCGCGGCTTGGCGCGGTTGGGCCCGAGCCCGGCGAGGTTGATCATCAGCGCCGCGCCCAGGGCGGCGATGGAGGTCGCGGCGATGGTGGCGCGCCAATCGACACCGCCGAGCGCGTTGAACAAGTGCGGCGCCGCCGAGCCCAGGGTCAGCGCGCCGACCAGCATGCCGACCAGCAGGCCCAAGTCACCGCGCGCCCAGGTCGCGGCCAGTTTCATGCCGACCGGATAGATTCCGGCCATCGCCGCACCGGTGATGAAGCGCAGCAGCGGCGTCAGCGGCGAGGTCGGCGGCACCACCAGGATCAGCGCATTCGCCCCGCAGGCGACCAGCGCCGAGAGGGTGAAGAGACGCCGCGGGTCGAATCGGTCGGCGAGACCGAGCAGCGCGCTCGTCAAGGTGCCCAGGACGAAGCCGGCCTGCACCGCGCTGGTGAAGAGCGATGCGCTGAACGCGTCGATCGCCGCGGCCTGCCGCAGGCTGGGCACGATCGCCGTCGCGGAAAACCACAAGGAGAGTGCGAGTACCTGTGCCCCACACAATGCCGCCAGCGATGGCCACTTACCTTTCAGCATGGCGAGACCCGTATCACACTCCGGGCGGATCGGCTAAGGTCACGGCACGCAACATTCTCACCGTCGAGGTTCCGATGTCGCCTGCCATGTACAACGCGTCCGTTCCGGTCTTCCGCCAGATGCTCTCCGCGCTCGCCGGCATCATCGACAAGACCATCGCCCATGCCGAAGCGAAGAAGATCGATCCGGCGGTCTATGCCAACGCGCGGCTCTATCCCGACATGTTCCCCTTCGCGCGCCAGATCGGCGTCGCGACCGACTTCGCCAAGGGCGCCAGCGCCAGGCTCGCCGGAGTCGAAGTGCCGAAATTCGAGGACACCGAGGTGACGCTCGCCGATCTGAAGGCACGGCTGCAGAAAACCCTCGACTTCCTCGCCACCCTGAAGCCGGAACAGTTCCAAGGCGCCGAGACCCGCGACATCACCATCCAGCTCCGCGGTACGCCGACGGTGTTCAAGGGCCAGCCCTATCTGCTGCATTACGCGCTGCCGAACTTCTATTTCCACACCACCACCGCCTACGCCATCCTGCGCCATAACGGGATCGAGATCGGCAAGCCGGACTTCATCCATCAGCTGATCACCGCCTGAGGGTTGCGACTCTACACAGAGTCGTGACAGCGCCGCCACAACGGGTCTAGGATCGCCGCCGGAAGAGGGGCGGCGTATGGACGACACGGCGAAACCGGCTGGGGCAAATCCCAGTGGAGCGAATCGGTGGCGGCGCTTCGCCGATTGGGACGAGCGCCCGCTGCGCCTCGACCGCTTCGCCGTCGAGGACGCCGAGAACGGCTTCGCCGCCTTCGCAAGCCCGAACGACCCGAAGCCCGGCCTGGAGCTGAAGAACGGCCGCGTCGTCTCGCTCGACGGCAAGGCCGAGGCCGATTTCGACATGATCGACCTCTTCATCGCCCGCCATCACATCGATCCCGAGATCGCGCCCCAGGCGATGGCGATGGATTCGGCAGCGCTCGCCCGGATGCTGGTCGATTTCAACGTGCCCCGCACCGAGCTAACGCGCCTCGCCCATGGCCTCACCCCCGCAAAGCTCGCCGAGGTGGTGGCCCAGCTGAACGCCATGGAGATCGCCTTCGCCTATTCCAAGATGCGGGCGCGCAAGACTCCCGGCAACCAGGGCCATGTCACCAACGCCAAGGACGACCCGCTGCAATTGGCGGCCGATGCCGCGACCGCGGTGGCCTTCGGTTTCGACGAGATCGAGACCACCCAGCGCGTCGCCCGCAACGCCTGGTCCAATGCGGTCGCGTGTGCTGTGGGCGGCGCGGTCGGACGCTGGGGCACGCTGTTTCAATGCTCCTCCGAAGAGGCCGAGGAATTGCAGATCGGCATGGCCGGTTTCTCCTCTTATGCCGAGACCGTCTCGGTCTACGGCACCGAGCGCGCCTTCATCGACGGCGACGACACGCCCTGGTCCAAGGCTTTCCTGGCCGCCGCCTATGCCTCGCGCGGCATCAAGATGCGCTGCACCTCCGGGGCAGGCTCCGAGCTGCTGATGGGCTTCCATGAATCGAAGTCGCTGCTCTATCTCGAGGCCCGTTGCCTCTGCCTGCAGCGCGCCATGGGCGTGCAGGGGACGCAGAACGGCGGCATCGATGGCGCGCCGGTAACTTCGACGGTGCCTGGCGGCGTTCGAGAATTGCTGGCAGAGAACCTGCTGGCGGTCTGGCTCGACCTCGAATGCGCATCGGGCAACGACGCGCGGAGTTCGGAGTCCGAGATGCGGGTCGCCGCCAAGATCACGCCGACCTTGCTCGCCGGTTCCGACCTGGTCTGCTCCGGCTTCGGCACCATCAAGGCCTATGACAATTCCTTCAATCCCTCCTCCTTCAACGGCGAGGAGATGGAGGATTTCCTGGTCCTGCAGCGCGACTTCGAGGTCGATGGCGGTCTGACGCCGGTCGATGAGAGCAAGGTGCTGGACGTCCGCGGCCGCGGCCTCGACGCCATCGCCGCCGTCTTCGAGGAGCTCGACCTCGGCAAGCCGACGCCCGCCATGAAGGCCAGCGTCCAGGTCGCCTCCGGCTCGGCGGAGACTAACAGCTATACGCCGCGCGATGTTTCCATCATCAGCGACGCGATCAAGGCCCGCGGCATCACCGTGGTCGACGTGATCCTGGCCCTGGACAAGCGCGGCTTTGCCGCAGAGGCGGAGAATCTCCTCAACGTGGTGAAGCTCCGGGTCTCCGGCGATTACCTGCAGACTTCGGCGGTGGTGCGCGACGGCAAGGTGCTCTCCGCCGTCAACGATCCCAACGACTATACCGGCCCCGGCACCGGCTATCGCCTGGGTGAGAAGCGCCGCGACGAGATCATGCATATCCGCGACGTGCTCGACCGCGAGGCGGTGTTGCGCGACCAGAACCGCCACGCCAGGACCGAGGCCCGCCGCATCGTCTACCGCGACATGGGGCCGGCCGACATCGGCGACGATCCCACCGAGGTCGTGGTCGGCATCAGCCCGGCCTTCGGGCTGAAGCTGTTCCAGACCACCGCCGGCCATTCGCTGGCGCAGGTGCTTAAGGAACTCACCGCCGGCATCAAGGCCAAGGGCGGCAAGCCGCGCATCGTCCGTTTCCGCCACACCGCGGACACCTCCTTCCTCGGCCTCTCCGCCGCCGGCATCGCCGGCTCGGGCATCGGCATCGGCATCCAGGCCAAGGGCACCGCGGTCATTCACCAGCGCGGCCGCCTGCCGCACAACAATCTCGAGCTCTTCTCCAACGCGCCGATCACCACGCTCGAGCATTATCGCCGCCTCGGCGAGAACGCCGTGGTCTATGCCCAGGGCGAGATCCCCGAACCCGTCGTCGTGCCGACCAAGGGCCAGGCCCTGGGTGCGCGCTTCCACGCCCAGACCGCACTCATCTATGCGATCGAGACCTCGCTGACCGAGGAGGGTGCCAAGCCTGAGAATGTCGAGATCAGGCTGCTGGAAGGTGCAGCATGAAGCTCGCGGTCAAGGATTACCCGCTCTCGGAGAAGCGCGCCGATCTCATCCGCACGCGCACCGGCAAGCTGCTCGATGCGATCACCGTAGAAGCGCTGAAATCCGGCGCCGCGACGATGGAAGATCTGCGCATCACCAAGGACGCCTTGCTGATGCAGGCCGAGATCGCCACCGCCGCCGGCCGCCCGCGCCTCGGGCAAAACTTCGAGCGCGCGGCGGATATGGTCGACGTGCCGCAGGATTTCCTGCTCCGCGCCTACGAACTGCTCCGCCCCGGCCGCGCCAAGTCCAAGCAGGAACTGCTCGACGCCGCCGCGACCTTCCGCGAAACCCACAAGGCCGAACGCGTTGCCGGCTTTTTGGAAGAGGCCGCGGAAGTCTACGAACGGCGCGGCCTCTTCCAGTTCCGCTACTGATTCCATGCGGCCTTGCTGCCTTCGGCCTCGGCGTCCACGCGATTGGCGCCGAAATCCTTCAGCGCGGCGTCGGAGAGGCCGAGCAGCTGGCGCCGTTCCTTGGCCCGCGCCTGCCACTCTTGCAGCGCGATCAGCGCATCGGAGAGAGCGCGCAGCGCGGCACGGGCGCGATCGGCGAAACGGATGGTCGTGCTAGACGGTGCGGTGATTTCGAAAACGGTCATGGCGGATCTCCCCTGTTTCAGCGTTGAACGAAGCTGCGGAGCGGCAGCGACGAGACCTTTGGCGCGCGGCGCCGGAAGCCGAAGACCAGCAGGTCGACCAGCCGGCTGATCGCCGACTGCAGGCCGGTCAGGCGGTCGCTGGGCTCGGTCGCCGGGCCGGCGCTCACGATCCCGACCGGATGCAGGGCGAAGCCTTCGGCGCGGCGGCCTGGCTGGTTGCGGTGGTTTTGCATGGCAGGTTCTCCTTCAGCTTCCCGGTCTCTGCCGGTGGCTGATTTCTTAGCCGGCGACCCGGGATCGCAGCGGGAGCGGACCGGGAAACCAGCGGCGCCCTCGGGATTTCCGCGTTGTTTTCAACGGGAAAAATTCGTTAAATCGCCTAAGGTTGGATCTTTTGGGCACAGGCGTGGGCATGGGCGCGGGGACCGGATGGCCGCTGCTGAGCTGACCTTGTTCGGGAAGTTCGAGCTGAAGCTGGCCGAGGGTCAGGTCGTCGATCTGCCCGGCCAGAAGGACCGTGCCTTGCTGGCCTTCCTGGCCCTGGCGCCCGGCATTTCCCATTCCCGCGACAAGCTCGCCGCCCTGCTCTGGAGCGAGCATGGCGAGGCCCAGGCCCGTGACAGCCTCAAGCACGCCCTGAGCCGGATCCGGCAAAGCCTCGCCGGCTGCTCGCCCAATGCCATCATGGCCGACCGCCAGTCGGTCCGCTTCGACGCCTCCGAACTGGCGATCGATGTGCTGCATTTCCAGCAGCTGCTTCGGCAACAGACGCCGGAGGCGCGCGAACAGGCCGGCCAGATCTGCATCGGCGATCTCCTGGACGACATCGCGATCCGCGACGCGGGCTTCGAGGACTGGCTGGTCGCGGAGCGGCAACGGCTGCGGCGGATGCTGGAGGAGGCGCTGAGCGACCTGCTGGCGCCGGCGCTTCCGGCGGCGACACGCGAGCGGGCGGCACGGCGCATGCTCTCCCTCGACCCCCTGCGCGAGACCGCGATCCGCGCGCTGATGCAGGTCCATGCCGAGCGCGGCGAGATCGCCCAGGCGCTGAGGCTGTTCGAGACCACGCGCGATCGTCTTCACGCCGAGCTCGGCGTGAAGCCCAATCCCGAAACCATCCGCCTCTACGACGAGATCCGCGAAGGGAAGTGCGCGGTCCCGCCGCAGGCGGTGCCGCAGCCGAAGACACCCGATCTCAGCCTGCCCAGCAAGCCGTCGATCGCCGTGCTGCCCTTCGAGAACCTGAGCGGCGATCCGGAGCAGGAATACTTCGCCGACGGCATGGTGGAGGATATCACGACCGCCTTGTCGCGGATGCGCTGGCTGTTCGTGATCGCGCGCAATTCCAGCTTCACCTATCGGGGCAAGTCCGTCGATGTGAAGCAGATCGGCCGGGAGCTCGGCGTGCGCTACCTCCTGGAAGGCAGCGTGCGCAAGGCCGGCCACCGCGTGCGGATCAGCGGCCGCCTGATCGATGCCGAAAGCGGCGCGCATCTCTGGGCCGACCGCTTCGACGGCAGCCTGGAGGAGGTGTTCGAACTCCAGGACCAGATCGCCGCGACCGTCGCCGCCGCCATCACGCCGAAGCTGGAGCAGGCGGAGATCGAGCGGGCCAAGAGCAAGCCGACCGAGAATCTCGACGCCTACGACCATTTCTTACGCGGTCTGGCCAGCCTCTACCGGTGGAACCGGTCCGCCAGCGACCGGGCGCTGGCGCACTTCTACGCGGCGATCGAGATCGACCCGGACTATGCATCGGCTTACGGCTACGCGGCGCGCTGCTACTCGTCGCGCAAGGTCAGCGGTTGGGTGGGCGACCGCGAGCACGAGGTCGCGGAATCGGCGCGGCTGGCACGCAAGGTCGCCGAGATCGGCAAGGATGACGCGGTGGCGCTCGGCACGGCGGGCATGGCGCTCGCCTATGTGGTCGGCGATCTCGACGACGGCGCCGCCATGATCGACCGCTCGCTGCAGCTCAATCCGAACGCCGGCTGGACCTGGCTGTTCAGCGGCTGGACCCGGCTCTGGATGGGAGAGCCCGCGCAAGCGCTCGAGCGACTTGAGCGTGCAATGCGCATGAGTCCCCAGGACCCGCAGACTTTCAATATCCGCACCGCGACGGGATGGGCGCATCTGCTCGCAGGTCGCTACGCCGACGCGGTGGACTGGGCGCGCCTGGCTTTGGCCGAGCAGCCGGACTATCTCAATGCGCTCTATGTGCTCGCGGCGGCGAGCGCCTCCAACGGCAACCAGGCCGAGGCGGAGGAGGCGATGCGGCGACTCCTTGCCAACGATCCCACCGCCCGCGTATCACTTTTGCAGCAGCGCTACCCGTTCCGGCATGCGTCGGACCGGGAGCATGTCTCGGACGCGCTGCGCCGCGCCGGCATGGCGGAGTAGGATCGTTTACAGGGAAAGCATGACCAGCTGGAAGACCCGCAACCGCTCCTTCTATTACGAAGGCGCGCCCGAGCCCGATGATCTCGATCTGAAACCGGCGGAAACCGCGCTGCTGGTGATCGACGTCCAGAACACCTATGTCGAGCGGCCCGACCGCGCCAGGCTCTCGCCCGCCGAGCAGGCGAGCTACGACAAATGGACGCCGTTCCATGATCGCATGCAGAAGCAGGTGATCCCGAACAGTCGCCGCCTGCTCGAGCTCTGCCGCAAGGCCAAGATCGAATGCCTGTTCGCCCGCATCGCCTGCCAGACCCATGACGGCCGCGACCGCTCGCTGTCGCAGAAGATGCCCGGCTGGAACAACCTGCTGCTGCCCAAGAACGAGCATGCCTCGCAGCTGGTGCCGGCGCTCAGCCCCGTCGGCGACGAAATCACCGTGACCAAGACCACCGACAGCGCGCTGACCGGCACCAATCTGCGGCTGATCCTGCACAATCTTGGCATCAGGAACGTGATCTGCGCCGGCATCTTCACCGACCAATGCGTCTCATCGACCGTGCGCAGCCTCGCAGACGAGAGCTTCCAGGTGATCGTGGTCGAGGATTGCTGCGCCGCCGGCACCGACGAACTGCACGACAAGGAGCTTGCGATCATCAACATGATCTACTGCCATGTGATGAACAGCGACGAGCTCATTCGGATGATGAAGCTGCAATGACCAAGAAATTCCTCGCCATCATCCCGGAGAATTCCGCGCCGCCTGCCCTGATCGGCGAGGCTTTGCTGGAGAGCGGCCACAGCTACGACGCGGTCCATCCGATCGACCGCTTCGCCAGCCATTCGCCCTTGTCCTATCCCGGCCTGCCGTCCGAACCCGGCGACTATGCCGGCCTGATCATGATGGGCGGGCCGATGAGCGCCAACGACACCGCCGACCATGCCTTCCTGCAGGAGAGCATGGCGCTGATCCGCGGCTTCGGCGTCGCGAAGAAGCCGGTGCTCGGCGTCTGCCTCGGCGCCCAGGTCATCGCCCGCGCCTATGGCGGCGAGGTCTTTCGCATGAGCGGGCTGGAAGCCGGCTATGTCGGCATGCACACGACCGCGGCCGCGGCCGACGATCCGGTCTTTCGCGACATCGCCGCCCGGTTCAGCGCCTTCCACACCCATTACGACGCTGTCCGGAACATCCCCGAGGCGGTCATCCTGGCCAGCGGCGGGATGAGCGCGGTCCAGGCCTTCCGCATCGGCGGTACGGCGACCTATGGCCTGCAGTTCCACCCGGAGGCCACGATCGACATCGCCCGCGACTGGGTGCGGAAGTTCGGCGCCGTCTTCTGCAAGGACGAACCGCGCCTGATCACCCATCTCGACCAGGATTTCGCCGCATACTTCCCGGAATCCAGCCGGCTCTGCCGGAACCTTGTGCAGAATTGGTGCGGACTTGCCTGATTTTTTGCCAGAAGTCTGGCATCCCGTTGTGGAACTTGACCATGCCTGTCAATATTCAGACGGCTGCGGTCAAGTCCGGATGGCCAGGACCCGCTAGCCTCGAAACCATGGCCGTCGTCCAAATAAACGCGTGAAGCGGGACGGCGGCGCCAAAGCCTTTGCCGCCATCGGGCACGGATGGGCGAGGCATCTCAAATCGTGCCGCAACAGGGAGCGTGGAGAGATGACGAGAGGACTATCGCGTCGCAGTTTCATGCAACATTCTGCGATGGGCACGGCGCTCGCGGCGATCGGCGCGGGCAGCCTCGCGGGCAAGGCCTTCGCCGACCGGGCGAAGGAGCTGAACATCCTGTGCTGGGAGGGCTACAACTCGGCCCAGGTGCTGGATCCCTTCCGCGAGATGAAAGCGGCCACGGTGAAGGCGGAATCGCTCACCAACGACCCGACCATGATCGACCGGCTGCGCGCCGGCGAGACCAAGGTCTGGGATCTGATCAACGTGAACAATCCCTGGGCCCGCGAAGTGATGATGCCCGAGAAGCTCATCAAGCCGCTCGACCGCGCGGCGATGGAGCCCTTCTTCGAGAAGATGCTGCCGATGTTCAAGCCGCCCTACCGCTGGGCCATGGATTCCAGCGGCGAGCAGCTGATCGGCATGTGCCAGCGCTTCGGCCCCTACAGCTTCGTGGTCAACACCGACAAGGTCAGCCGCAAGACCGCGGAAGACGAGGGCTGGAACCTGTTCGCGGACGACAAGAATGCCGGCAAGTTCGGCATCCTGGATTCAGCCGACTGGAACGTGTTCAACATCTGCGTCGTCGCCGGCTTCGATCCCTTCAAGAAGCTGACCCCGGAGCAGGTCACCGCCTTCGGCGAAACGGCGAAGAAGCTGTTCAAGAACGCCAAGGTGGTCGGCGACATCGCCACCATGAACCAGGCGCTGATCTCCGGCGAGATCGACTTCCACATGACCGGCGGCACCTACAGCGCCTCGCCGGCGCGCCATGACGGCAACGCCAACATCCGCGGCATCACGCCCTTGAAGGGCCCACTGGAAGGCGGCAAGGGCGGCATCTCCTGGATCGAGGTGACCTCGACCGTCAACAACCCGGACCTCTCGCCGCTGGCCGTCGAGTTCCTGCAATACGTCCAGGACCCCAAGGTCGCCCACACCGTCGCCTTCGCCGAGGGCACCTTCAATCCCGTAGCGCAGATGGGCAACAAGGAATGCTTCGACCTCTTCACCAAGGAGGAGCTCGACGCGATCCAGTGGGACAGCCTCGAGGAAGAGATGGCGCGCTCGGTCGAATACGCCATCCCGCCCGATTACCCGCAGCTGCTCGAGATCATGAACTCGGCCCGCCGCGAGGTCTCCGGCGGCTGATTCCGCTGCCATCGGCTTGAACAAAGCGGCCTCCCGCGCGATCCTCCTCCCAGGAACCCGCGCGGGGGGCCGTTTGCGACCGGCAACCCGGTTCCCCGCTTCTGACGCCCCAAGGACCCGATGACGCGTGCCCCGATCCTAGAGTTGCGGAAACTCACCAAGACCTTCGCGGGATTCACCGCGGTCAATGCGATCGACCTCACCATTGCAGAGGGCGAGTTCTTCACCATCGTCGGCCCTTCGGGCAGCGGCAAGACCACCATGATCCGCATGCTGGCCGGCATGGAGACGCCGAGCAGCGGCGACATCATCCTGCGCGGCGAGCGGATCAACGACGTGCCGGCCAACAAGCGCCCGACCTGCATGGTGTTCCAGTCGCTGGCCCTGTTCCCGCACCGCACCGTCGGCCAGAACATCGAGTTCCCGCTGAAGATCCGCGGCGTCGAGCCGGGCAAGCGCAAGGAGCGCGCGCTGCAGCTCCTCGACCAGCTGCGCCTGCCGCAGAATTACTACGGCAAGAGCGTCACCAAATGCTCCGGCGGCGAGCGCCAGCGCGTGGCCTTGGCCCGGGCACTTGCCTATGACCCGGAGATCCTGTTCTTCGACGAGCCCTTGAGCGCCATCGACTACAAGCTCCGCAAGACCTTGGAGAAGGAGCTGAAGGACATCCACCGCGAGACCGGCAAGACCTTCCTCTACATCACCCACAGCCTTGAAGAGGCGATGGTGATGAGCGACCGGATCGGCGTCATGCGCGCCGGCGAGATGGTCCAGGTCGGCACGCCGAACGAGATCTACACCGCGCCCAACACCCGCTTCGTCTCGGAGTTCATCGGCGACGTCAACGTCTTCCCGGTGGTCGCCAACGGCAACGGCAAGCTCCGCTCCGACACGGTCGGCGCCGAGTTCCTGCCGCCGCGGGCACTCGACGGCTTCGCCGCCGGCAGCCTGGTGGTGCGGCCGGAGTTCCTGCGCTTCCTCGACCGGCCGGACGCGGCGCAGAACAGCCTCAAGGGCCGGCTCTACAACGAATACGCCCTGGGCTCGCGCATCCAGTACCAGGTCCGCGTCGGCGAGACCGTGCTGATCGTCGAGAAGCTCCGCCAGCAGGCCTACCAGGGCAAGCTCGACGACGAGGTGCTGATCGGCTGGGACGCCCGCGACAGCATCCTGGTGAACGACTGATGCCCCAGGGACTGAATACTGCGGAGCACAAGAAGGCCTTCTCGATCCCGGCCGGCCCGCGCCACGCCTTGCCGGTGATCCTGCTGCTGCTGCTCGGCTTCGCCGCACCCTTGCTGGCGGTGATCGGCTTCAGCCTCGCGCCGGCGAAGACTTTCAGCCTCTGGCAGATGCCGAGCCTGGAGAACTATGTCGCGATCTTCGACAGCACCAACTACATCTCCTTCCTCTGGTCGCTGACCTTCGCGGCGATGACCGTCGTCATCCTGGCGCTGGTCTGCTACCCGGTCGCGGTCGGCCTGGTGCGGGTGTTCGGACGCTGGGCGATGGTGATGTCGCTGCTCTTCACCATCCCGCTCTTCGTCTCGGAGAACGTCCGGCTCTACGGCTGGGTGCTCTTCTACATCAAGAACGGCGTGCTGCTCGGCACCCTGAAGTCGCTGTTCGGCCTGACCCCGGAAAGCTGGCTGTTTACCCACGGCATCGTGCTCTTCGGCATGGTCTATGTGTACCTGCCCTTCATGCTCTTCCCGATGACGCTCGGCGTCGGCATGGTGCCGGCCGATACCCGCAACGCCGCCTATGATCTCGGCGCCAGCCGCTGGCAGGTGTTCAGGGAAGTGGACCTGCCGCTCTCCATGCCGGGCATCATGATCGGCTTCCTGCTGACCTTCGTGCTCGCGGTCGGCGCCATCGCCGAGGCCAAGGTGCTGGGCGGCCAGCGCATCATCCCGGTGACGCACGACATCGAGATCTCCTTCACCTATGCGCAGAACTGGCCGATGGGCTCGGCCCTCTCCGTGCTGCTGATGCTGGTGGTCGGCGCGCTGGTGCTGGTGGTGCTGCGGCGCTTCGACCTCGACACCATCCTGGGGAGGAAGTAGGGCATGGACGCCACTTCCACCCGCGGCCAGCGCGCGCTGATCTGGGCCTGGGGCTTCGCCGTCGTCATCTTTCTCTACTTGCCGAGCCTCTGCCTGCTGCTCGCCTCCTTGACCGACAGCCGCTACTTCACCTTCCCGATCAACAAATGGGGCCTGGCCTGGTGGGGCAAGACCTTCGGCTCGCTCGAAATCCACGCGCTGTTCCAGACCTCGATCTCGATTGCCCTCTGCGTCACCGTGATCTCGGTGGTGATTGCGCTGTTCGGTGCCCTGGCCTTCGCGCGCTATGACTGGAAGGGGCGGGGCCTCTACCAGAAGATCGTGCTGCTGCCGATCTTCTTCCCGCAATCGGTCCTGGGCCTGGCCTTGCTGCTCTGGTTCAACGCGCTCGGCCTCGACCTCTCCTGGAAATCCGCGGTCTTCGCGCATCTGGTCTGGATCGTGCCGGTGGTCACCCTGGTGATCTCGATCCAGGTCTACAGCTTCGACCCGGCGCTGGAGGAGGCGGCCTTCGATCTCGGCGCCACGCGCTGGCAGGTGTTCAGGGAAGTCACCTTGCCGGTGCTCTTCCCCGGCATCTTCTCCGGCGCGCTGTTCGCCTTCCTGCTCTCCTGGGGCAACTTCCCGCTGTCGCTCTACACGACCGGCGCGGACACCACGATCCCGGAATATCTCTACGCCAAGATGGTCGCCGGCTACACGCCGGGCGTGCCGGTGCTTGGCACGGTCAACACGGTCGGGGCGACGGTCCTCCTGCTCGGCGCCTATGCGCTGATCACCTGGTGGCGCCGCAGCCGGTCGACCAAGGCAAGCTAAGGGGGAGAATGCATATGACCACGTCGTCGCTGCAGGGCAAGTCCGTCATCGTCACCGGCGCCAGCAAGGGCATCGGCAAGGGCATCGCCCGAGTCTTCGCCAGGGACGGCGGCGCCAAGGTCCTCGTGGTCTCGCGCCATCTGAAAGAGGCCGAGGCCGCCGCCAAGGAGTTCGGCAACGGCGCGTCGGGTTTTGCGGCCGACGTGACCAAGCCCGAGGACATGGCGGCGATGGCCAAGGCGGCGAACGAGCGCTACGGCGGCATCGACGTGCTCTGCGCCAATGCCGGCGTCTTCCCCCAGGTGAAGCTGGAAGAGATGTCGGTCGACCAATGGGACGACACCTTCGCGATCAACGTGAAGGGCTGCTTCCTCTCGGTCCAGGCCTGCATGCCCTACCTGAAGAAAAGCCAGCAGGGCCGGGTGGTGATCACCTCGTCGATCACCGGCCCGGTGACCGGCTTCCCCGGCTGGTCGCATTACGGCGCCACCAAGGCGGCGCAATTGGGCTTCATGCGCACCGCCTGCATCGAGCTGGCGAAATACGGCATCACCGTCAACGCGGTGCTCCCCGGCAACATCGTCACCGAGGGCCTGGCCGAGCTCGGCGAGGCCTACCAGAAGAGCATGGCCGCCTCGGTGCCGCTGAAGCGCCTCGGCCATGTCGACGACATCGGCCACGCCGCGCTGTTCTTCGCCTCGAAGGAAGCCGCCTACATCACCGGCCAGACCATCATCGTCGACGGCGGCCAGATCCTGCCGGAGAGCCTGGACGCGCTGGCGCAAGCTTAATTGCATCGAGTGTGCGGCACCCCCACCTTACCTCCCCCGAAGACGGGGGAGGGAGAGGGCAGGCGCGGTGCACCCCTCCCCCGACTTCGGGGGAGGATGGGTGGGGGTGCCCCGCAATAACTCCTTCCAGGTTTAAGCGCCCAGCACCGCGCTCAGCCGCGGCGCGGCGAAACTCCGATCCACCGCGCGCACCCAGTCGATGAAGGCCGCGATTCGGTTGGTCTTCTTCACCGCGTGGTTCTGCGCAATGTCGGCGAGGCGGTGTTCCAGGAACGGATTGCGGAACCGCTCCAGCGTCGTGCCGACATAGGCTTGCGCTTCCTCGCCCATGCCGCGGCGCTGGAAACCCGGCAGCACCTCGTTCCAGTAGATTTCCATCAGCCGCTTGGCATCGTCGGTGCCGTCGATCACCTGCTTCACCAGCTCGCCTTCCGGCGCGCCGCGCTGCATCCAGCCCTCGGTGAGCACGGTATGGCCGAGATTGAGGATGTGCAGCTTCAGCCGCGCATAGGGCTCGAGGTCGTCCACCAGCTTGACGTCGCGATGCTCGAGAAAATCGAACCCGCCCTTGCGGATCGCCCAGAGCGCGTAGGGCTCGGCCACCGCGCCGATCGGCTCGATCGGCTGGGCGACGATGCGATCCACCAGGGTGTCCGGGAAGGTGACCGCTTGCGCCATCCAGTCGCGAAAACCCGCGCTCTGCCCGGTCGTCTTGGCGAGCTCCTGCAGGATGCCGCTCAAGACCCGGCCGTTGTTGGAGATCAGCTCGGTCGGCAGGAACAGCAGCGGCTTGCCGCCGGCGCGATGCCGGGCCAGCAGCAGCGCCAGCACCTTGGCCGGAAAGCTCGGCGGCGCCTGGGTGCCGGCATAGTCATGCGTCGTGTCGGTGGGATTGAGCTCATAGCCGCGCTCGGCGACATTGGAGATCGCGATCTCCGCCTCCTCGGCGAAGCAGCGCAACACATCCGCCCATTCCGTGTCGGCCTCATAGGCGCGATCGATGCTGGCGACCTCGATCGTCTCGTCGATCGTCTTGCCGGCTTCGATGCCGCGGATGCGCACCGGATAGGGCCGGCCGCTCTTCAGCGCCGCGATGCGGCCGGCGCGGTCGCCGCCGCTGGTGGTCTTCACCACCGCGATCGGGCCGACATCCTGGCCGGCGAGTCTCGCCTGGTGGACGAACAGGTCCGCATGCGCTTGCAGGAACCGGCTGGTTCCGAACTGGATGATCCGGCGCATGGGGCTAGATCTCGACCAGCGCCTTGACCAAACCCCGTTTCTCGCTGGCCCAGCGCGGCAGGTCGGTGATCGCGCCGCTGAGGGAAGTGCGGTGCGTGAGCAGCCGGTCAAGCGGCACCTTGCCATAGCGGATCGCCGCGATCACTCGCATGAAATCCGCTTGCGTCGCATTGCGGCTGCCCATCACCGTCATCTCGCGCTTGTGGAAATCGGGGTCGGAGAACGTGATCGGCTCATTGACCACGCTGACCAGAACCAGTGTACCACCATGGGCGACGGTGAGAAAGGCGGCTTCCATCGAGGCGCGGTTGCCGGTCGCGTCGAAGACGACGTCGAAGCCCTCGCCGCCGGTGGCCGCGGCGATCGATGCGGCGCTCCGCTCGCCGGCCTGGATCGCGGCGGCGGCGATGCCGGCATCGATCGCGAAGTCGAGGCGTTCCGGATCGCGGTCCATGATGGTGACCGCGCCGCCGGCAATGCCGGCGAACAGGGCGGCGCCGAGGCCGATCGGGCCGGCGCCGATCACCAGCACCCTTGTGCCGGGCTCCAACGCCGACCGCGCCACCGCATGGGCGCCGATCGCCAGGAACTCGCAGCTCGCGGCCTGGTCGAGCGTGAGGCCGGCGGCCGGATAGAGATTCTGTTCCGGCACGGCGATGCGCTCGCACATGCCGCCGTCCTTGTGCACGCCGAGCACGCTGATCCGCACGCAGCAATTCGGCTTACCCTTGCGGCAGGCAATGCAGTCGCCGCAGGCGACATAGGGGTTGATCACCACGGTTTCGCCGGTCCTGAGCGGACTCCCATCGGGTGCCGCCAGCACCTCGCCGGAGAACTCATGGCCGATCACCCGCGGATATTTGAGGAACGGGTGGCTGCCCTCGTAGATGTGGTAGTCGGTCCCGCAGATGCCGATCCGGCGCACGCCGACCACCACTTCCGCATCGCCGCGCAGCGGCTCCGGGCGTTGTTCCAGCGCGATCTCGCCGGGCTTTCTGCAGACGACGGCTTGCATGATTCTCTTTGCTGTTTGCGGACCGGCGAGGGCCGGCTCGGGTGCCGGCCCTCGCCCAGGCGGTCAGAAGTTGGGCGGTCAGAAGTTGGCCATGTTGTCCTTGGTCACCAAGGCGGCGCCGGAGTCGATCAGGGATTCGACCTTCTCGCCCTTGATGGCCTTCACCAGCGCGTCGACGCCGAGCTCCGCCATCTTGGCCGGGAACTGGGCCACGGTGGCATCCTCGATGCCGGCTTCGAGCGCTTCCTTCTCTCCGCAGCAGAAGTCGAAGCCCGCGAGCACGATCTTGTCCTTGTCGATTTTCGCGTTCTTGATCGCCTGCGCCGCACCGGCGGCCGGCGGTCCGCAGGCCGCGAAGATCGACTTGATCTCCGGGTTCTTGGTGATCAGGTCCTCGGCGACGCTGATGCCGAGCTCCTCGGTGCAGTTGGTGGCGCCCTTGCCGACGATCTTCACGTCGAGGCCGTCCAAGCCGTCCATCATGCCCTTCACCCGGTCGTCGAGCGCCGGCACGCCGGGCACGCCTTCCAGGATGCCCATCGTGTCGCCGGCCTTCAGCACGGTCTTCAGGTAGCCGCCGATGATCTTCCCGGCGTTGTAGTTATTGGTGGTGGCGAGCGATGTCGCGTTCTTCCAGTCGGGGATGTTGTTGTCCATCAGGACGACCTTCACCCCGGCGGCGACAGCCTTGTCGAGCGCGGGCGCCACGGTCGGATCAACCGGCGTGATCGCGATGCCTTTGACACCCTTCGTGACCATGGATTCGATCAGCGCGATCTGCCCCTCGATATCCGTGGCCGAAGTGCCCTGGCCGAAGATGATCTCGACCCCTGGATTCTTCTTGGCGTATTCCTTGGCGGCATCTTCCATGGTGGCGAAGAACGGCACCGGGAACTTGGTGATGAAGCCGATCTTGATGTCATCGGCCAAGGCCGGACTGACATATGCAAGAGCCAGCGCCAGTCCTCCCAGCAGCAGTTTCAGTCTCATTGACGTCTCCTCCCAATTGGATCGCCTCGATTTGGGCGATCCTTCCATCCGCTGCCCTTGGCAGGCGGCGAATTCCTTCATGCCTCCGCGCCGACGATCATCGATACCAGCTCCTGCTGGTTGGCGCGGCTCGGTTTCAGCTCGCCGACCTTGCGGCCCTGGCGCAGCACCACGGCGCGGTCGGCAAGCTCGATCACATGCTCCATGTTGTGGGTGATCAGGATCACCGCGTTGCCTTCGGCCTTGAGGCGCGCGATCAGGTCCAGCACCTTGCGCGACTCCCGCAGTCCCAGCGCCGCGGTCGGCTCGTCGAGGATCACGACTTTCCGCGCGAACACGGTGGCCCGTGCCACCGCGATGGCCTGGCGCTGGCCGCCGGACATCAGCGCGACCGGCGCATCGAATTTCGGCAACTTGACCTTCAGGCGGTCGAGCACGCCCGCCGCCTCGCGCTCCATGGCGCGCTTGTTGAGCAGCCGCAATCCCTGCGGCAGCCAGGAGGGAAAGCCGAGCTCGCGGCCGCAGTAGAAATTCTGCGCCGGCGTGAGGTTGTCGAACAGCGCCAGGTCCTGATAGACGGTCTCGATCCCGGCGCGGCGCGCCGCCGCCGGCGAATGCAGGAGAACCGGCTCGCCGTCGAGCCGGATCTCGCCCTCGTCCAGGGCATGGACGCCGCTGATGCATTTGACCAAGGTCGACTTGCCGGCGCCGTTGTCGCCAAGCAAAGCCAGCACCTCACCGCGATGGGCCTCGAGGCTGACGCCCTTGAGGGCGTGGACCGCGCCGAAGCGCTTCTCCGCCTGGCGGATGGCGAGCAGGGGCTGGGTCATTGGCCCCTCGCCGATTGCAGCACGCGGGCCCGCGCTTCCAAATGGTTGCGCAGCACGTCGGCTTCGACGGCGAGCACGATGATCAGCCCGATCGCGATCATCTGGAAGAAGACATCGACGCCCAGCAGGTTGAGCGCGTTGCGGATCACGCCGATCATCACCGCGCCGACCAGGGCGTGGCCGATATGGCCGCGGCCGCCGAGGAAGCTGGCGCCGCCGATGATGACGGCGGCGATGGTGTCGAGCTCCAGCAGGTTGCCGTAGAGCGGCGACCCGGCTTCGGTGCGCCCGGCGAGAACGACCGCGCCGATCCCGGCGCAGAGACCGGAGATCACATAGGTCGAGATCAGCACGCCGCGGACCGGGATGCCCATCTGCCGCGCGGCATCCGGCTGGCCGCCGACCGCATAGACCCAGCGGCCCCAGACCATCGCCTTCGCCATTAGCAGCACCAGGGCCGCGACGCCGGCCACGACGAAGAAGGAGTTGGGGATGCCGAAGCTGTCGCCGCCGCCGATCGCGGCAATCGCCGCCGGCATGCCGCGCATCGTGGTGTGGCCGATTGCGAGCTCGAGCGCCAGGCCCTTGCAGATGCTCAAGGTCGCCAGCGTGATGATGAAGGGATGCGGCAGGCGGCCGAAGACATAGGCCATGCCGTTGACCGCACCCACCGCGGCACCGGACAGCAGCATCGCCAGCATCACCAGCGCGGCGGAATCGGTCTGCCGGAACACCAGCCCGCCGATCACCGTCGCCAGCGCCAGGTTGGCGCCGACCGAGAGATCGATGCCGCGGGTGAGGATGACCAGGTGCTGGCCCATCGCCACCGTGGCGATGACCGCGGTCTGCGCGACGATGTTGCCGATATTGCCGGGCGTCAGGAAAGCCGGGGTGATGAGGCCGATCACCGCCACCAGCGTCCCCAGGATCAGCAGCGGCCCGATGCCGAGCAGCCTGAGGCCAAGGGCGATCAGGGCGGTGCCGCGCGGCGCCGGATCGCCGATCCCGACCTCCGGTTCTCTCGCCACGTCCACCATGCCTTCCCCTGATCTTGTTTCTTATAGACAAAAAGCAGAGACAGACGCTGGTCAATTTGTTTTTTATGGATTAATAATCACTTGAAGCATTTTGAGGCGGGCAAATGAAGACCGATGCGGTGTTCAAGAGGGCGTTCAACGAGGCGCTGGACTTGGTGTCCAACCTGGGCGAGGGCACGGCTTTGCCTTCTGAAAATCAGCTCGGCGCGCAGCTCCGGGTGAGCCGCACCACGGTGCGCAAGATCCTCTCGGTGCTGGGCGAGCAGGGCACCATCGGCGGCAGCGGCCGCGAGCGCTCGGTGCGCGCCGCGGTCCGGGTCGAGCGCTTTCCCGAAGAAGAAACTGTGACCATGTCGGAGCAGGTCGAGCGCCGTTTCATGGAATGGCTGCTGCGGGACAACACGCGGCCGGGCAGCAGCATCAACGAGCTTGATCTCGCGCGCCGCTTCGGCGTCGCGACCACCGGCATCCGCGAGTTCCTCAACCGCTTCGAACGCTTCGGCCTGATCGAGAAGCGACCGAATGCCGGCTGGGTGTTCAAGGGCTTCACGCCCAGCTTCGCCCTCGAGCTGTTCGAGATCCGCGAGATGTTCGAGCTGCGCTCGGCGATGGCTTTCGCCGCACTGCCCGACAGCTCACCGCTCTGGCAGCGGCTGAAGGCGCTGCGCGAGGAGCATGTCGCCCTGCAACAGGAAGTGGACCTGCGCTTTCACGACTTCTCCGACCTCGACAGCCGGCTGCACCGCCTGATCAATTCGGCGGCACCCAACCGTTTCATCGAGGATTTCTTCGACATCATCACGCTGATCTTCCACTATCACTACCAGTGGAACAAACGCGACGAGCGCCAGCGCAACGAGGTCGCGATCCGCGAGCACCTGACCTATATCGACGCGCTGCTCGGCCGCAACACCTCGATCGTGGAACTGGCCTGCCGCGCGCACTTGGCCTCGGCGAAGGAGACGCTGATGCGCGCCTCGTCCAGCCGGCAGGATTAGGGCGAAGTCAAATCAGGCGGGGCTATCGCATAAGTGATTCCCCTCTCCCCTCGTGGGAGAGGGTTGCGAAGGCTTAGCGAGCGTGAGCGAGCTTAGCCGTAGCTGGGTGAGGGGGCGCGCGCCGAAGGCGCGCAGCGCGTAAGCGCTCTGACGAGCGCGCGCACCTCGCGGTGCGCACCCCTCATCCAACTGTGGCTAGGCTCGGCTGCGCCTCGCCAAGCCTCCGTACCCTTCTCCCACAAGGGGAGAAGGGAACAAGCGATATCCTGGAATCAGCCGATCTCCACCAGCGCCTTGACCAGGCCGCGTTTCTCGCGGACCCAGCGCGGCAGGTCGGTGATGGCGCCGGAGAGACTGGTGCGGTGGCTGATCAGCTTGTCCAGCGGCACATGGCCGCTTTCGATCGCGGTGATCACGCGTTCGAAATCGGCGCGGGTGGCGTTGCGGCTGCCCTTCACCGTCATCTCGCGCTTGTGGAACTCCGGGTCGGAGAAGGTGATGTTCTCCGTCACGATGCTGACCAGCACCAAGGTGCCGCCATGGGCGACATGGCGGAAGGCGCCTTCCATCGAGGCCTTGTTGCCGGTCGCGTCGAAGACCACGTCATAGCCTTCGCTGCTGGTCGCAGCGGCGACGGCTTCGACGACCTTGTCGTCGGCCGCGATCGCGCGCGCGGCGATGCCGTTCTCGACCGCGAAATTGAGGCGCTCGGTGTCGCGGTCCATGATCGTGATGTCGCCGCCGGCGAGCTTGGCGAACAGCGCCACGCCCAACCCGATCGGCCCGGCGCCGATCACCAGCGCGCGCTTGCCCTCGATGATCTCCGAGCGCGCCACGGCATGGGCGCCGATCGCCAGGAACTCGCAAGCGGCACCCTGGTCGACCGTCAGCCGGCCGGCCGGATAGACGTTGCGTTCCGGCACGCTGATCCGCTCGCACATCGCGCCGTCGCGGTGCACGCCGAGCACGCCGATCTGCATGCAGCAATTCGGCTTGCCGTTGCGGCAGGCAATGCACTTGCCGCAGGCGACATAGGGATTGATCACCACCGTCTCGCCGGGTTTCAGTGCGCTGCCTTCCGGCGCCTCGATCACGCTGCCCGAGAACTCATGCCCGACGATGCGCGGATATTGCAGGTAGGGATGCTTGCCTTCGTAGATGTGGAAGTCGGTGCCGCAGATGCCGATCCGCTGCACGCCGACCAGCACCTCGCCCTCGCCGCGCTTGGGCTCCGGCCGCTCCTCGATCGCCATCTCGCCGGGCTGCCGGCACACGACTGCTTGCATGAAGAATGTCCGCTGATTTGATTGGGTTGGCGCTTCCAGAATAGGGCGCGCTGGACCTTTTGGCTCTCGCTACTCCTCAGGTCGGCAAGACCGTACACCATCGTGTGAGTAAAGTCAATCGAACAATAAACCTATGATTTATCGCGGAAACATTGCGCGCGGGACGCAAGATTGTTGCGCACCGCTGTTAATGCCGGACCAGGCCCTGCCGGTAGGCGCGCGGCGAGACCCCGGTCCAGCGGGTAAACGCGCGGGTGAAGGCGGAGAGCTCGGAATAGCCGAGCAGCAGCGCCACCTCGGTTAAGGGGAGCTGCCGCTGCTCCAGATACATGCGGGCCAAGTTCTGCCGCATGGTCTCGACCGCGTCCTTATAGGTGAGGCCCTGCTCGGCCAGGCTGCGCTGCACGGAAGGTGCGGAGACCCGCAGCTCCGCCGCGATCTGGTCGAGCGTGGGCGCACCGTTCGGCAGCCGCATGCGGATTGCGGTGCGGATCCGGTCGAAGAGGCCGCCTTCGCCGCCCTGCAAGCCCAGCGCCTGCAGGCTGGCCTGCATGGTCGCCAGCAATTTGAGATCGCGCGCCGGCATCGGCTTCTCCAGCACGTCGCGGCGGAAGGCGAGGGCGTTGGTCGGCTGGCTGAAATAGACCGGCGCATCGAAGGCCGCCTCATGCTCCTGCCAGAGCTGCGGCCGCGGATGCTCGAAATAGACTTCCTCGGGCGCCCAATGCGGGCCGCAGCATTCGCGGATCACGTTGAGGAACATGCCGAGCGAAAGCTCGGCATCCTGCCGCCGCTCCAGGATCTCCGGCGCCTCGACCCGGTATTCCAGGCGAATGAGCCCGTCGCGCCCCGGGATGAGCCGCATCGACGAGGATTCCTGGTGATAGCGGAACAACCCGACCAGGTTCTCCAGCGCCGAGCCCAAGGTCGGCGACGACACCGTCGCATAGCCCCAGAGCCCGAGATCGCGCGGCTGGAACTGGTTGCCGAACCAGAGGCCGAAATTGTCGTTCTGGGTGCGCCGCGAGGCCTCCTCGAACAGCCGGCAATAGTCGCTCAATTTCAGCTTCAGGGTCGGCGAGCCGGCCATGTCCGGCGCGATGCCGGAATTGCCGAAGATCCGGTCGATGTCGCCGCCGGATCTCTCGATGAACGGCACGATTCCGGTCGCGGCACAGGCGAGGACAATCGGCCCGTGCTGATGGTCGCTGCTCTGGACTTCCGTCAGTCCGGTCATGGCGCGCCTTCCCTGGTGGGATCCCTGCAGAACGGCGTCTTAAGGGAAGGATTGCACGCTTGCTGCACCGCCGCAAGCGGGGGATCCGGCGTCGCTGGCTGTCAAGATCGACCGCCCGCCGGTCAAGTAAGACGCGGTCCCCGGTCCTAGGGTCCAGCAGAGTCGAGGAGAGGCGATGAGCGAGATGTTGAGTCACGAGTCCCTGATGCGCAGCATCGGCCTGCTGGCCGAAGCGGCCTTGCCGCGCTGGGGCCTCGAGGGCGCCGCGCTCAAGATGATCAACCACTCGGAAAACACCACCTACCTGGTCACTCCGGCTGGTGATGTTCGCCCGCTGATCCTGCGGGTGCACCGGCCCGGCTATCACACGGTCGACGGCATCCGCAGCGAGCTCGCCTGGATGCGGGCGCTGCAGGCCGAGGGCGGCGTGCCGACGCCGCAGGCCATTCCGGCGCGCGACGGCCAGGACGTGCAGACCGTCGCGCATCCCTCGCTCTCGACCCCGCGCAACTGCGTGCTGTTCCAGTTCATCGAAGGCGCGGAGCCGCAGCAGGACCACGACCTCACCGAGCCCTTCAAGCAGCTCGGCGAGGTCACCGCGCGCACGCATCTCCACGCGATGCGCTGGCAGCGCCCGCCCTTCTTCGAGCGCACGGTCTGGGACTTCGAGCACAGCATCGGCGGCAAGCCGAACTGGGGACCCTGGACCGAAGGCCCGGACATGACCCCGGCGCGCCTGCCGCTGCTGCAGAAGCTGGTCGCGGCGATGGGCAAGCGTCTCGCCGCCTACGGCCAGGGCCAGGACCGCTACGGCCTGATCCACGCCGATTTCCGTCTCGCCAATCTGCTGATCCACCGGGGCGAGGTCCGGGTCATCGATTTCGACGATTGCGGCCTCGGCTGGTTCCTCTACGACGCCGGCACCGCGGTCAGCTTCTTCGAGCACAAGCCGGAAGTGCCGGGCCTGATCGCGGCCTGGGCCGAGGGCTATCGCCGCGTGCGCCCCTTATCGCAAGAGGACGAGGCGGAGCTGCCGACCTTCGTCATGCTCCGCCGCATGATCCTCTTCGCCTGGATGGGCAGCCACGCCGAGACCGATCTCGCCAAGCAGGAAGGTCCCGCCTATGCCGAAGGCACCTGCGATATGGCCGAACACTATCTCTCTCGCTTCGGGTGAGGCCCATGGAACAGAGTCCTGCGAAGAAAGAGTTCATCGCGAAGTCGAAAGAGTTCTGGAATCCGAACAAGACGCAGTTCTGGCAGGACCAGCATGTCGATCTGGTGATCGACCGCCGCGAAGGCTACCTGCTCTATGACATGGACGGCCGTCGCCTGATCGACGTGCATCTCAACGGTGGCACCTACAACATCGGCCACCGCCATCCGGAGCTGATCGAGGTCCTGCACCGCGGCACCACCCGCTTCGACATGGGCAACCACCATTTCCCGGCCTTAGGCCGCACCGCGCTGGCCGAGGAGCTCGCCAAGGTCTGCGGCGGCGGCATGCAATACACGATGTACACGGCGGGCGGCGCCGAGGCGATCGACCTCGCGATCAAATGCGCGCGCAACGCCACGCAGAAGCGCAAGATCCTCTCGATCGTCAACGCCTATCACGGCCATAGCGGGCTTTCGGTGGCCACCGGCGCCGACCGCTTCTCCAAGACCTTCCTCTCCGACCGCCCCGACGAGTTCTTCAACGTGCCGTTCAACGACCTCAACGCGATGGAAGACGCGCTGAAGGGCAAGGATTTCGCCGCCGTCATCATGGAGACGATCCCGGCGACCTACGGCTTCCCGATGCCGGTGCCGGGCTATCTCACCGGCGTGAAGCAGCTTTGCGAGAAGTATGAAGCGCTCTACATCGCCGACGAGGTGCAGACCGGCATGATGCGCACCGGCGCCATGTGGGGCTACCAGCGCTACGGCATCGAGCCCGACATCATGGTGACCGGCAAGGGCATCTCCGGCGGCATATATCCGATCGCCTGCGTGGTCGCGACCGAGCGCGCCGCGGTCTGGCTGAAGCAGGACGGTTTCGCGCATATGTCAACGATGGGCGGCGCGGAGCTCGGCTGCCTGGTGGCGCTGAAGACCTTGGAGATCCTGCAGCGGCCGCAGACCCTGCCGATCGTCAACTACATCTCGGAGACCATGCTTTCCGGCCTCACCGAGATCATGAATCTCTATTCCGACTTCTTCGTCGGCATCCGGCAATGCGGCGTGGTCATGGGGTTGGAGTTCGACTATCCCGAGGGCGCCAAGCCGGTCATGAAGCATCTCTACGAGCACGGCGTCTGGGCGATCTTCTCCACCCTCGACCCGCGCGTGCTGCAGTTCAAGCCCGGCGTGCTGATGCCGACCGCGCTCTGCGAGGAGCTGCTGGAGCGGGTCGAGCGCGCGATCGGCCTGGCGCGGGCCGAATGCATGGGCTCGAAGTCCAAGCGCTGGACCCGGAGCGCCGCGGAATGAACTCGATCGTCGCCGAACTGCTCGCGGGCGAGAAGCGCCAGACCGGCCAGGCCGACATGATGCTGGAGGCGGCCGGCTGGGCCGCGTCCTCCTTCGCCCTGTTCGACCGCGCGCGGGTCGATGCGATCGTGCATGCCGCTGCCGAAGCCGGCTATGCCGTCGCCGGCAAGCTCGGCGAAGCCGCGGTGAAGGAAACCGGCTTCGGCGTCGCCGCGCATAAGAAGACAAAGAACGAGATCACCACCCGCGGCCTCTATGAGCTCTATCGCAACGAGGACTTCTGCTCGAAGCGGATCATCGCCGAGAAGAAGATCGTCGAGCTGCCCCGTCCGGCCGGCGTCATCTTCGCGCTGACCCCTTCGACCAACCCGGTCTGCACCGTCTTCTTCAAGATCCTGCTGGCGCTGATGACCCGCAACGCCATCGTGATCTCGCCGCACCCGAAGGCCCAGGCCTGCTCGGCCGAAGCCGCGCGGGTGATGGCCGCGGCGGCGGAGAAGGCCGGCGCGCCGATGGGCGTCATTCAGGTGATCGACGCGCCGACGCTGCCGCTGATCGAATACGTCATGGCCTCGCCGAAGATCAACGTGATCCTGGCGACCGGCGGGACGCCGATGGTGCGCGCCGCCTACACCTCCGGCAATCCCGCGATCGGCGTCGGCCCCGGCAATGCGCCGGCCCTGGTCGATGCCAGCGCCGATCTCGACGCGGCGGCGAAGCGGATCGTGGAATCGAAGAGCTTCGACAACTCCATCCTCTGCACCAATGAAAGCGTCGTGGTCGCGGAGGAGGCGATCGCCGACCGCCTGCTTTCGGCCTTCGCCAAGCACGGCGCCTATGTCGCCAAGCCGGATGAGGTCGCGGTGCTGCGCGATCTCCTCTTCGGCAAGGGCAGCTTCAACATCGAGGTGCTGGGCAAGTCGGCGGCGGAGATCGGCCAGAAGGCCGGGATTCGCGTTCCCGCCAATGCCAGGATCATCCTCGCCGAGATCGACCGGGTCGGGATCGACGAGCCGCTCTCCAAGGAGAAACTCTGCCCGGTGCTGGGCTTCGTGCGCGCACCCCATGCCGAAGGCGCCATCACCATGTCGCGGGCGCTGATCCGGCTTTCGGGCGCCGGGCATTCGGCGGCGATCCACAGCAAGAACCCGGCGACCATCCTGAAATTCAGCGCCGCGGTGAAAGCTTTGCGCGTCGCGGTCAACGCGCCGTGCAGCCAGGGTGCCGCGGGCTTCGCCACGCATCTGGCGCCGACCTTCACCATCGGCACCGGCTTCTTCGGCCGCTCTTCAGTGGGCGAGAATATCGAGCCGAAGCATCTCGTGAACTGGACCCGGATCGCTTACAACAGCGACCCGGCCGAAGCCTTCGGCGATTTCAGCGGCATCGACGCGCGTTTCCCCGATCCGGTGCTCGGCCGCGAGGCGCCGATGACCCTCGGCCGCCTGCAGGAAGGTGCCGAAGCCGCCCCGGCCGCTGGCGACGAGATCGCGATCCTGCGCGAAGAGATTCGCCGCATCGTGCTCGACGAACTGCGCCATGCGCTGAGGAAATAGCCCGTGGCGGAATTGCGCTCCTTCATCTTCATCGACCAGCTGCAGCCGCAGACGCTCTGCTACATGGCGAGCGGCATGCGCGGGCGGCTGCCGCGCACCAACATGGCGGCGCAGATCATCGAAGTGGCGCCGGGCCTGGACATCGAGCCGCTGACCGACGTGGCGCTGAAACACGCCGATGTCGGCGGCGGCATGCTGGTGGTCGAGCGGCAGTTCGGCACCCTGGAGTTCCATTCGCGCTCGACCTCGTCGGTGAAGGCGGCGGCGCGCGCCGTGCTGGACGAGCTCGAGGCCGACGAGGGCGATGCGATGAAGCCCAAGGTGCTGGCGGCGAAGATGGTGACCCGGGTCGATCCGGTCCATGCCTTCCTGATCAACCGCAACAAGGCGGGCTCGATGATCCTGCCGGGCGAGTCGCTGTTTGTGCTGGAGATGCAGCCGGCTTCCTACGCGATCCTCGCCACCAACGAGGCGGAGAAGGCGGCGGAGATCAAGGTGGTGGACTACCGGATGATCGGTGCGACCGGCCGGGTCTATCTCTCCGGCGAGGAATCGGATGTACGCATGGGCGCGCAGGCGGCGGAACGCGCGATCCGTGCCTTGGAAGGATAGTGATGCTCGACGGCAATGAACTCAGAGCCCTGATCCGCGACGTCATCGCGGCCGAGATCGCCGCGGTGAAGCGCGAGGCCGCGCCGGCGAAAGCCATGCCCGCGGAGCATCGGGTGCGGATCGCCAATGACGCCGATCTCGCCGCCTTCGCCAAGCAGGTGCTCAGTCTCGCCAACGATCCCGCAACCCGCAGTGCCATCGCCAACGGCAGCTACCGTTTTACGCTGGAGGGCGGCTCTTCGGCGGCACCGGCATCTTCCGCGCCAGCCAGCGCTTCCCCCCGCATCGACAAGGGTGTCGTCACCGAGACCCTGCTGCTGAAGCTGCCCAAGGGCACCCGGCGGCTGCAGATCGGGGCCGGTGTCAGCGTCACGCCGCTCGCCCGCGACAAGGCGAGCAGCCTCGGCATAACCATCGAGAGGATGAAGCCATGATCCGTGGAAACGTGGTCGGCCGCTATTGGGCGACCAAGCGCATCGAGCACATTCCCTCGGGCGCCTTTCTGGAAGTGGAGACCTTGGGCGGCGGCCGGATCATGGCCTTTGACGTGCTGGGCTGCGGCGAGGGCGAGGAGGTCATGGTGGTGACCGGCTCGACCGCGGCCTCCTGGCTCGGCGGCGGCAAGATCCCGATCGACGCGCTGATCATCGGATCCCTGGATCAACCGACCGACGCCAAGTCGGCCAAGAAGTAATTCAAATCAAGCAACGGAGAAAACCATGTCAAACGCAATCGGAATGATCGAGACCAAGGGCTTCGTCGCGGCACTCGCCGCTGCGGACGCGATGGTGAAGGCGGCCAACGTGACCATCGTCGGCCGCGAGGAAGTGGGCGACGGCCTGGTCGCGGTCATCATCAACGGCGATGTCGGCGCGGTGAAGGCCGCGACCGAAGCCGGCGCCGAGGCCGCCAACACCGTCGGCACGCTGGTCTCGGTCCATGTGATCCCGCGGCCGCATGCCGATCTGGCGAAGCATTTCACGACCTCGGGCAAGTGACAGGACTCTCTCAGCCGTCATCCCGGTGCTGGGCGCCGGGATGACGGAGTTAGTGGTTGGCAGAGAGCCTAAATGACCGAGCTTCGCGTCTACCTCCTCATCGAATCCCTTGCGCGGCAGTTCGCGGCGTATATGTCCACGCCGACGCGGGCCCGGGGCTATCCGCCGCTGGAGGGCGAGCACAGCCTGATCATCGAGGTGGCGCCGGCCTTGGCGATCCACCGGATCTGCGACCTCGCCCTGAAGAGCGCGCCGGACATGGAGCCGGGCCTGCTTTATGTTGAACGGCAATACGGCCTGCTGGAGCTCCATTCCGCCGACCTCGATGCCTTGAAGCGGGTGGGGCAGGTGGTGCTGGACGGCATCGGCCGCAAGGCGACCGACCAGCTGAAGCCCCGCACCCATTTCGCCGACATCATCGAGAATGTCGCCGACCAGCATGCGATCATCCTCAACCGCACCCGCGAAGCCTCGATGCTGCTGCCGGGGAAGTCGCTGCTGCTCTATGAGCTGGAGCCGGCCTTGTTCGCCACCGTCGCCGCCAACGAGGCGGAGAAGGCGGCGCCCGGCGTCACCCTGGTCGATGTCCAGATGATCGGCGCGACCGGACGGCTGTTCCTTTCCGGCTCGACGGAGGACTGCACCAAGGCCCGCGACCGCATCGACGCCGTGCTCGGCAAGGTCGAAGGCCGCGCGGCGTCGCGCTGATCGGATAGAGCATTCAGTCGCACCCCCTCCCAGCCTCCCCCGAAGCCGGGGGAGGGGCGCACCGTGCTTGCTTCTCCCTCCCCCGTCTTCGGGGGAGGGTTGGGGAGGGGGTGCCGCAGACTCGCTGCTTAAAACCCGTCCACCGGCAGCTTCAGATACCGCACGCCGTTGCTCTCCGGCTCCGGCAGGATGCCGGCGCGCATGTTGATCTGCACCGAGGGCAGGATCAGCTTCGGCATGCTCAAGGTCTTGTCGCGGCTGCTGCGCATGGCGACGAACGCGGCCTCCGTCACCCCTTCGTGGATATGCACATTCCTGGCCCGCTGCTCGGCGATGGTGGTTTCCCAGCGGTATTCATCCCGCCCCGGCGCCTTGTAGTCGTGGCAGAGGAAGACGCGGGTCTCCGGCGGCAGGGCGAACAGCTTGCGGATCGAACGATAGAGGACCGCCGCATCGCCGCCGGGGAAGTCGCAGCGCGCCGTGCCGTAGTCCGGCATGAAGAGCGTATCGCCGACGAAGGCGGCATCGCCGATCACATAGGTGATGCAGGCCGGGGTATGGCCCGGGGTGTGGATCACCCGGGCGTCGAGATTGCCGATCTTGAAGCGGTCGCCGTCCTTGAACAGCTGGTCGAACTGTCGTCCGTCGGTCTTGAACTCGGCCCCGGTGTTGAAGATCCGGGCGAAAGCATCCTGCACCACCCGCACATGCTCGCCGATCGCCGAGCGGCCGCCGAGCTGGTGCTTCAAATAGTCGCCAGCGCTGACATGGTCGGCATGGACATGGGTCTCCAGCACCCAGTCCACCGTGAGGCCCCGCGACCGCACATGGGCGATGATCTTGTCGGCGGAGGCATGACGGGTGCGACCGGAGGCATGGTCGAAGTCGAGCACGCTGTCGATCACCGCGGCGCGGCGGGTCTCCGGGTGGACGACCAGGTAGCTGACGGTGAATGTGTCCTCGTCGAAGAAGGCGACGATCTCCGGCTGCATGATCGCTCCCGCGCAGAATCCTTGTTCCTGGCCTCACTATAGCGAAGCCGGTGATTTTCCGAAAATGCCATGCATTTCAATTTACTATAAGTGGAACAGAATCCCCGCTCGGCCGTTCGATCACCAGTGGGCTGCGCTGCGGCCCTCTTTGGCGCACCAGGTCAGGCTGCTATGCTCGATTTCAAGAAGATCGTCCCCGAGGAGACGCAGTTGAGCGAGCCCCAGATCATGGAGGGCTTCCCCCCGCCCAACGAGGGGCAGGTCACCATCCACAACTGGCGCCTGCCGCCGTTCAACCGCTGGGGCTTCCACCATGTGCGGGAGCTGATCCCGACCTCGACGATCCATCGAACCGAGAAGCCGGTCGAGCGGATCATGCTGGTCTCCTCGCTCTTGGAGCGCCTCGCCTTCCAGGGACCGGACGGCCGCGAATGGACCATCGGCGGCCTGCTGCCGCTGACCTGGACTGACGGATTCCTGGTGATGCAGCGCGGCCGCGCGCTGATGGAATGGTACGACGCCGGCATGCGGCCGGAGATCCAGCACATCGTCTTCTCGGTCTCGAAGTCGATCTCGGCGATCCTGGCCGGCGTGGTGATCGGCGACGGCCGGCTCGATCCGGACGCGCTGGTGACTCGCTACATTCCGGAGGTTGAGGGCTCCGCCTATGGCGGCGACTGCACCGTCCGACATGTGCTCGACATGACGGTCAGCATCAATTTCATCGAGGATTATCTCGACGCCCAGGGCGACTTCATGCGCTACCGGGTGGCGACCGGCTGGAATCCGATCCCGCAGGGGACCAGGGCGGACGATCTCAGGAGCTTCCTGCGCACGCTGCGGCGCGGGCCGGGGCCTCATGGCCAGGTGTTCCATTATGTCTCGCCCAACTCGGATCTGCTCGGCTGGATCCTGGAGCGGGCGACAGGCCGGCCCTACGCCACGCTGCTCGCGGACACGATCTGGAAGAAGCTCGGCACCGAGTTCGACGCCTATGTCACGGTCGACCGCATGGGCGCGCCGCGGACCGCCGGCGGCATCTGCGCCGCGTTGCGCGATCTCGGCCGGTTCGGCGACATGGTCCGGAACCGCGGCCGGGCCGGCGACCGCCAGGTCGTGCCGGAATGGTGGATCGACGATATCCGCACCAAGGGCGATCCGGTCGCCTGGGCCGGCAGCAGCATGGCGAAGCTGCTGCCCCGGGGTCGCTACCGCGGCAAGTGGTACTCGACCGGCAACGAGCGCGGCGCCTTCTGCGCCATCGGCATCCACGGCCAGTGGATCTATATCGATCCCGCTTCCGAAGTGGTGATCGTCAAGCTCTCGTCGCAGCCGCTGCCGCTCGACGATACGATGGATGGATTGCTGCTGACCGCGTTCGACGCGATCGCGCGCAGTCTGGGGGGCTGAAGAATGCTACGCCGCATCCGCCTTGCTGTGTCGGGGAAACGCCTTGCCCTCCGCGTCGAAGAGATGGAGGTGATCGACGTCGGTCGAGACCGGGATCCGGCTGCCGATCTCGGCCCGGCTGTCGCCCGGCGAGCGCGCGGTGAGCATGGTTCCATCGTCGCGTCTTACATGGACGTAACTCGCCTCGCCCAGGTGCTCCACGGCGTCGACCGTACCGGTGAGGACCATGGCGTGACGCGTGCCTTCCCCCAGATGCTCGGGGCGGATCCCCAGCGTTACTGAGTCTCCGGGCTTCGCGCCGCCGCCGGCGAAGGGAATCGCCATCGGCTTCGCTTCGCCGAAATCGACGCTCATCCCCATGCCGTCGATCGCGGTCACCTTGCCCTTCACGAAGTTCATCTTCGGCGAGCCGATGAAGCCGGCGACAAACTGGTTCTGCGGGTGGTGGTAGAGCTCTAAGGGTGCGCCCACCTGCTCGACCCGGCCCTGGTTCATCACCACGATCTTGGTGGCCAGCGTCATCGCCTCGACCTGGTCATGGGTCACGTAGATCGTGGTGGCGTTCAAGTGCCGGTGCAGCTTGGCGATCTCGATCCGGGTGTTGATGCGCAGCGCGGCGTCTAGATTGGACAAGGGCTCGTCAAACAGGAACACCGCGGGCTCACGCACTATGGCGCGGCCGATCGCGACCCGCTGGCGCTGGCCGCCGGAGAGGTCGCGGGGCTTGCGCTCGAGATAGGGCGTCAATTGCAGGATCTCGGCCGCCTTGCGCACGCGCTTGTCGGCCTCGGCCTTGTCGGTCTTGGCGAACTTCAAGCCGAAGGCCATGTTCTTGTAGACCGACATATGCGGATAGAGCGCGTAGGACTGGAACACCATGGCGATGCCGCGCTCGGCGGGCGGCACCTGGTTGACCAGCTTGCCGCCGATATGGAGCTCGCCGGCGGTGATCTCCTCCAGCCCGGCGATGATGCGCAAGGCCGTGCTCTTGCCGCAACCCGAGGGGCCGACGAAGACCACGAACTCGCCGTCCTTCACGTCCAGGCTGATGCCGTGCAGCACCTCGACCTTGCCGTAGGACTTCTTGATGTTGCGCAGCGAAACGTCAGCCATTGCTCATCCTCATTTGACCGCTCCCATGGTCAGGCCGCGGACCAGATGCCGCGAGAAGGCGATGTAGAGCACCAGAATCGGAGCAATCGCGAGACTGAGGGCGGCCAGCACCGCGTTCCAATTGGTCACGTATTGCCCGATGAACTGCTGGGCGCCGAGGGTGATGGTCTGCTTCCCGTCGCCTGAGGCTAGAATGAGCGGGAACCACAGATCGTTCCAGATCGGCACCATGGTGAAGACCGCGACGGTCGCCACGGCGGGGCGGATCAGCGGCAGGATCACGTCGGTGAAGATGCGGTATTCGCTGACCCCGTCGCAGCGCGCCGCCTCGCGCAGGTCGCGTGGGATCTGTGCCATGAACTCGCCGAGGATCAGGATCGCCAGCGGCAGGCCCATCGCGGTATAGACCAGGATCAGCGCGGTCAGGCTGTTGATCAGCCCCATGCCGACGATCATCTTCAGGATCGAGACCGTGCCCAAGCGGATCGGCACCATGATGCCGACCGCCATGTAGAGTGCCACGATGGTGTTGCCCTTGAAGCGGTATTCGCCGAGTGCCCAGGCCGCCATCGCCCCGGTCAGCAGCACCAGCAGCAGTGAGACCACGGTCACGATCAGGCTGTTGCCGAAATAGAGGACGAAGTCGGCCTTCTCGAGGACTTGCGCGTAGCCGACGAGGTCGAAGCTCGACGGCGTCGGCAAGGCCAGCGGATCGCCGAAGATGGCGCTCCGCGACTTCATCGAATTGATCAGGACCAGGCCGATCGGGAAGGTGGCGATCAGGGTGTAGAAGATCAGCGCCGCGTGGACGGCGATCCGGTTCAGGTTCAGGCGTCGGTTGACCATGGCCATGCGCGCGCCCTCAGGCCAGGTGGTGCTGCAGCTTGCGCTGCACGCCGAACAGATAGATGAGGACGCCGACCAGGATGATGAACAGCATCATGGTGGCGACGGCGGCGCCCATGGTCGGGTTGCCGGTCTGCAGCTGGTAGCCGAAGAAGGTGCGGTAGAAGAAGGTGCCGAGGATGTCGGTGGCGCCGTTCGGCCCGGCCTGCGCGCCCTTCATCGCGTAGATGAGGTCGAAAGCGTTGAAGTTGCCGACGAAGGTCAGGATCGAGACCACGCCGAGGGTCGGATAGACCAGCGGCAGCCGGATCTGCCAGAACACGTAGAAGGGCGGGGCGCCATCCACCGTGGCGGCGTCGATCAGGTCATCCGGGATGTTGATGAGGGCGGCGTAGATCAGGATCATCGGGATGCCGACGAACTGCCAGACCGAGATCAGCGAGACGGTGATGAGCGCGGTGCCTTCCTGTCCGAGCCAGGGCGCGAACAGCGCGCCCAGGCCGAAGCTGGTGAGGAAGCCCTTCGAGATGCCCCAGAGCGGCGAGAGGATCAGCTGCCAGACGAAGCCGATGATCACCACCGAGAGCATGGTCGGCATGAACAGCAGGGTGCGATAGATCCCGGCGCCGCGGAGCCGCGGCAGGCTCAACAGGGCCGCCAGCGCCAGGCCGATCGAGGTCTGCACCACCATGTGGATCGCGAAGAAAATCGAGTTGTTGCGGAAGGCGTTCCAGAACGGCCCCGACCAGACCGGATCGGTCAGCAGGGTCACGAAGTTGCCGAGGCCGATGAAATGCGACTGGCCGGTGTCGTCGGTGGTGTAGAGGCTGAGCCAGATCGTGTCGATCAGCGGATAGATCGAGAAGGCGGTGTAGACCAGGAAGGCCGGGGCCAGGAACACGACGATATGCGCCGGCCATTTCCGCCTTCCGACGGAAGTATCCGCCGCCATGGCGATCGACGTCATTCCAGGACTTCCCTCGACTCCTCGATGCCGGAAACGAACCGCGGGTCGCGGCCGGTGCCACGACCCGCGGTCATGCGTAGTCTAACCGGTTACTGGGCCGGCTTGTACCAGGCGTCCAGGCCCTTCTGCAGCTGCTCGGCCGCCGCTTCCGGGGTCTGCGTGCCGTTGAGCACGTTGGCGCTGACCGCCCAGAGCTCGTTCTCCAGGTTCGGCGTGCCGCGATTCAGGATCTGGTACGAGTTGCGGATCGTGCTCTCGCAACTCTTGCGCCAGCCGACGAAGGTCTGCGCCACCGGGTCCTTGATCTCGACCGCTTCCTGGGTCAGCGGGAAGAAGCCGGGCAGGGCGTTGGCGTAGATGCCGGCGAATTCCGCCGAGCCGACCCAGTCGATGAAGGTCTTGGCGGCATCGACGTTCTTCGACTTGGCGTTGATGCCCATGCCGATATCGACATGGTCGCTGATGTAGCACTTGTCGGTGCCTTCGGGCTGCACCGGCGGGAAGGCGTCGAAGGAGAGCTCCTTGGTCTGCTCGAACAGCGGGATGTCCCAGGAGCCCGCCGGATAGATTGCCGCGCGGCCCAGCGAGAACAGGTTCTGGGTGTCCGGATACTTCTGCGCCTGGTAGCCGTCGCCCATGTAGGGGCCCCAGGTCGCCAGTTCCTTGAACACATCGACATACTGCTTGTCGGTGAACTTCTCCTTGCCGGCGATCAGGCCCTTGCGGCCTGCCTCGCCCTTCCAGTAGTCGGGGCCGATGTTCTGGAAGCCCATGGTGGCGGCTTCCCACTGGTCGGCGGTGCCGAGCGCCAGCGGCGTGTACTTACCGTCTGCCTTGATCTTCTCCAGCACGGCGTGGAACTCGGCGGTGGTCTTCGGCACGGCAAGGCCCAGCTCCTGGAAGATCGCCTTGTTGTAGATGAAGCCGTGGATCACCGAGGCCATCGGCATGCAGAAGGTGTCCTTGCCGTCGTCGGTCTGCCAGGCGGCCTTGGCGACGTCGGAGAAGTTCTTCATCGACGCGATGTCGTCGATCTTCAGCAGGTGGCCCTTCTTGTAGAGGTCGAGCGAGGCGTCGAACGGACGGCAGGTGATGATGTCGGCCGCGGTGCCGCCGGCGAGCTCGGTGTTCAGGGCCGCGTTATACTCGGTCGGCGGATAGCCCTTGAACGTCACCTTGATGTCCGGGTGCTTGGCCATGAAGGCCGGCAGGATCTGCTTGTTCCAGATGTCGGCGTCGTCGTTGCGCCAGCTCTCGATGGTGAGCGCGGTCTCGGCATGGGCGACACCGCCCATCAAAGTCACCAGCGCGATCGCGGTCGCGGCAAGGTATCCAGTCTTCATGTTCAGCTCCCTTGTCTACGTTGCAGGTTGGTTGTTGCTTCGACAGAGCCCAATGCGGCGCGCAGACTGCCGCCGACTTGGGAGAGGATGCGCTCGGCCTCGGTGGGCGAGCGGCCGGCCAGCACCAGGGCGGCCGGCTTGATGCGGTCGTTGCAGGCGGCGAGCGCCTTGGCCGCCGAATCTTTTGTGGCGCCGGTGATGCTCATCAGGATGCCGATCGCGCGCTCGCGCAGCTTCGCGTTCTGCACCCGGAGATCGACCATCAGCCCGTCATGCACGCGGTTCAACCGGATCATGGTGAGGCTGGAGAGCATGTTGAGCGCCGCCTTCTGCGCGGTGCCGGCGTTCATGCGGGTCGAGCCGCTGATCACCTCCGGCCCGGTCTCCAGCAGGATCGCATGGTCGGCACGTTCCAGCATCGGCGCGCCGGCATTGTTGGCGATGGCGATGGTGAGTGCTTTCGCGCGTGCCGCCGCTTCCATCACCGCCAGGGTGTAGCGGGTGGTGCCGCTGGCGGCGACCGCGATGATCGCGTCGTTCGGCGTCAGCTTGAGCGCTTCGGCTTCGGTCCGGCCGCGGTCGTCATGGTCCTCGACATCGCCCTTCAAGCCCGGCGTCAGGTCGGTGCCGCCGGCGAGCAGCACGAAGACGCGGTCGTCGGGCCAGTTGAAGGTGGGGCCGATCTCCATCGCGTCGCCCGCGGCCAGCAGGCCGGAAGCGCCGGCGCCGGCATAGACCACGCGGCCGCCCGCGTTCAGCTGCTGCGCCAGGGCCTGCGCCGCGGCGGCGATGGACGGCAGGGCCGAACGCAATGAACCGATGGCACGCGACTGGCCTTCCCAGAACGCGTCGAGGATCTCCCCGTCGCTCCAGGTATCGAGGCCGCGATAGCGCGCCGCGTTGGTCTCAGTCCCAAAAGCCATATGGCTGTTCTCAGCCTTGCCTTCCCTTAACTGATATTATGCTGGTATTATCCGGACGAGTCAAATTCTTTGGTACTTCCCGATCTGGACCTAAACTGGCATTATGATTTCGGCGAATGTCTGGGAGCGCCGCCGGCTGAATGGCTGACACACTATTTATAGGAATCGACGGCGGGGGGACCCATTGCCGGGCCCGGATCCGCGATGGCGGCGGTCGTCTCGTCGGCGAAGGCACCGGCGGGCCGGCCAACCTGCGCCTCGGCCCCGCGGTCGCCATGGCCGCGATCGTCGACGCCGCGAGGGCCGCCGCCAAGGCAGGGGGCTTGGACGAGGGCGAGCTCGGCCGGGCCTCGGTCGGCCTCGGCATGGCGGGCGCCATCGACGACGCGCGCAACGGGGCGCTCCTGGCCCAGCCGCATCCTTTCCCGCGGGTCGCCATCGACACCGATGCCTATATCGCCTGGCTCGGCGCCTTTGCCGGCAGCGACGGCGCGATTCTGATCATCGGCACCGGCTCGGCCGGGCTCGCGGTGGTGCAGGGTCAGCGCTTCAATGTCGGCGGCTGGGGCAATGTCATCTCCGACGATGCCAGCGGCAACGAGATCGGCCGCCACGCGATCCGCCGCGCGCTCTGGGCCCATGACGGCATGGCGCCGATGACCAGGCTCGCTCAGCAGATCCTCGACCGCTTCGACCACGAACCGCCGAAGGCTGTCACCTGGGCCGACCAGGCGCGGCCGACCGACTTCGCGCAGCTGGCGCCCCTGGTGCTGGATTATGCCGGACAAGGCGATGCGATGGGCGTCGCGGTGATCGAGCATGCCGCGGAAGGCGCCGCCCGCATCGCCGATCGCCTGCTCGCTGCCGGCGCGCCGGGGATCTGCCTCCTGGGCGGGCTCGGCGAGCCGCTGCGCCCCTGGCTGCCGCGGCGGATCCAGGAGAAGCTGGTCAAGCCGAAGGGCGACGCGATGGAAGGCGCCCTGCTGCTGGCGCGCGAAGCGCGGCCCTTAATGCAGAGGGCAGTGCCTTGAAGACCGCGGCGCAACCGGATTTCCGCGACGCAGGTTCGCTCGACGAGAGCAGCCCGACGCCGCTCTATCTCCAGCTCCAGCATCTGATCCAGCAGGCGGTGCGCTCCGGCAAGCTGCGTGCCGACGAGGCGCTGCCCAGCGAGCGCGATCTCTCGCGCCAGCTCGGCATCTCGCGCGTGACGGTTCGCAAGGCGATCGCCGGCCTGGTCGAAAAGGGCATGCTGGTGCAGCGCTGGGGCTCCGGCACCTTCATTGCGCCCGCGGTGCAGGTCGAACAACCCTTGTCGCGGCTCTCCAGCTTCACCGACGACATGCTGGCGCGCGGGCTGCAGCCGGGCGCGGTCTTCCTCGGGCGCGGCGTCGGGCCGGCCACGCCGAAGGAATCCATGGCGCTGGGACTCTCGCCGGGCGAGCTGGTCAGCCGCTTCGACCGTCTCCGCACCGCCGACGACGTGCCGATGGCGATCGAGCATGCCGTGGTGCCGAACCGCCTGGTGCCCGATCCGGAAGCGGTCGCGACCTCGCTCTATGCCGTGCTGATCGGCCGGGGCCATTCGCCGCGGCGCGCCTTGCAGCGCTTGCACGCGGTGCTGCTGAATTCCGAGCAGGCGAAGCTCCTGCAGGTGCCGGACGGCACCGCGGCGCTCTATATCGAGCGGCGCTCCTTCGACCAGGACGGGGTCGCGGTCGAATTCACCTCCTCCTACTACCGCGGCGACGCCTATGACTTCGTCGCCGAACTGAGCCTTGGATCACCGAGTACCGAACAGGAATAGAATGGGATCTGGAAACGGAAGCCTGATGCGCAGTGAGGCGCTGGAAGCGCCGCAGGTGGTGGCGAAGATGCTCGCCGCCAATACCGGGCGTTGCGCCGACCTGGCGAAGCGCCTGCGCGCCGCACCCCCGCCTTTCGCCGTCACCTGCGCGCGCGGCAGCTCGGACAATGCCGGTACCTATGCGAAATACCTGCTGGAGATCCACCAGGGCCTGGTGACCGCCTCGGTCGGGCCCTCGGTCAGCTCGGTGTTCGGCGGCAAGCCGCGGATGCAGGGCGCGCTCTGCCTCACCATCTCGCAATCTGGACGCAGCCCGGACCTCCTCTCGCTGACCGACGCGGCGCGCGCTGCCGGGGCGATCACGGTGGCGCTGGTCAACGACACGGATTCGCCGCTGGCGCAGAAGGCGGAGATCGTGCTGCCGCTGCTGGCCGGCCCCGAGCGCAGCGTGGCGGCGACCAAGTCCTACATCGCCTCGCTGGCCTCGATCCTGCAGATCGTCGCGCATTGGTCGGGCGACGCCCTGCTGCATGCGGCGGTCGATCGGCTCCCGGAGGAGCTGTCGCTGGCCACGCAATACGACTGGTCGGCCGCGGAGCCGGTGCTGAACGGCGTGCGCAATCTTTTCGTGATCGGCCGCGGCCCCGGCTTCGGCATCGCACAAGAGGCGGCGCTGAAGCTCAAAGAGATCTGCGGTCTGCATTCGGAGGCGATGAGCGCCGCCGAGCTGATGCACGGGCCGCTCGCCCTGCCGGGGCAGGACTTCCCGGTCATGGCCTTCCTGCAGCCGGACAAATCCGAGGGCGGCGTCCTGAAGATCCTGCGCGGCCTCGCCTCGCGCGGCGTGCCGGTGATCGCGGCCGGCGCCGGCGACAAGGCAACCGGCGCGATCGCGCTGCCGAGCCTGCCGGAATCCAACCCCTTCTCGGCGCCGATCCTGCTGATCCAGAGCTTCTATCTGCTGGCCGAACGCCTCGCCTGGGCCCGCGGCCGCGACCCCGACCGGCCGCCGCACCTGAAAAAAGTCACGGAGACGCAGTAATGGCGCCCTCCGGGATGGCAACGGCACTGATCGGCGCCACGGTATTCGACGGCACGCGCCTTCGCGACGGCCAGGCCGTGCTGATCGAAGCGGGGAAGATCACCGGCGTGATGCCCGAGGCGAAGCTGCCGAAAGGCGTCGAGAAGCAGGCGGTCAGCGGCTTGCTGGCGCCGGGCTTCATCGATGTCCAGGTCAACGGCGGCGGCGGCGTGCTGTTCAACGAGACGCGCACCATCGCCGGCATCGCCGCGATCGGCGCGGCGCACCGGCGCTTCGGCACCACCGGCTATCTCCCGACCTTCATCACCGATACCCAGGCCAGCATGGCCGAGGCGATCAAGGCCGCCGACGCCGCCATGCAGGCGCGCACTCCCGGCGTGCTCGGTATCCATCTCGAAGGCCCCTTCCTCAACCCGGAGCGCAAGGGCATCCACCGCGCCGACCTGATGCGATCGATCTCCGACCAGGATGTCGCGATGATCGACCTGCCGGCCGGCGGGCGCGTGCTGGTGACCCTGGCGCCGGAGAAGACCGAGCCTGCCACCATCGCCAAGCTCACCAAGTCCGGCATCATCGTCGCCGCCGGCCATACCAAGGCCGACCTCGCCACCATCCGCAAGGCGCAGGGCGCCGGCCTGACCGGCATCACGCATCTCTTCAACGCCATGCCGCCAATGATGGGCCGCGAGCCCGGGCCGGTCGGCGCGGCGCTCGAGGACAGGCAGCTCTGGTGCGGGTTGATCGTCGATCTCCACCATGTCTCCGCGGTCTCGCTGCGCGTGGCGCTGGCGGCGCGCGGCCCTGAGCGGATGATGCTGGTGACCGACGCCATGCCCTCGGTCGGCAGCGCCGAGGACCATTTCGAGCTGCTGGGCGAGAAGATCATGCGGGTCGACGGCGCGCTGGTGAACGACGCCGGCACGCTGGCCGGCTCCGATCTCGACATGGCGAGCGCGGTGCGCAACACGGTCCGGCAGCTCGGCGTCCCGGTCGAGGATGCGCTGCGGATGGCTTCGCTCAATCCCGCGGCTTTCCTGCGCCTCGACAGCGAGCTCGGCCGGATCGCGCTGGGGTATCGCGCCGACCTGGTGCTGCTGAACGACAACTATAAAGTCAAAGCGACCTGGATCTCGGGCGCGCGACAAGACGAGAGGTAGCATGATGAGCGGCAAGCTGCGGGTCCTGGCGGTTGGGCTGGGCAACATGGGCATGTCCCATGCCATGGCCTATACGCGGATCGACGGCTATGAGGTCGCGGCCGTCTGCGAGCGCCGCATCGCCGAGCGCAGGTTGCCGCCGGCGCTGGAGCAGGCGCAGCGGTTTTCCGACTATGGCGAGGCCTTGAAGGCGGTGAAGCCGGACGTTGTCTCGATCAGCACCTGGTCGGACAGCCATGCCGAATATGCGATCGCGGCGATGGAGGCGGGGGCCCATGTCTTCGTCGAAAAGCCGCTGGCCGATACCGTGGCGGATGCCGAGCGTGTGGTCGCGGCGGCGAAGCGCAGCGGCAGGAAGCTGGTGATCGGCTATATCCTTCGCCACCACCCGTCCTGGATCAAGTTCATCGAGATCGCGAAGACCCTGGGCTCGCCTTTGGTGTTCCGCATGAACCTCAATCAGCAGAGCAGCGGCAAGCAGTGGGAAGACCACAAGAAGCTGCTGCAGAGCCTGTCGCCCATCGTCGATTGCGGCGTCCACTATCTGGACGTCATGTGCCAGATCACCCGGGCCAAGGCGACGCGCGTTCACGCACTGGGCGCGCGGCTGACCGATGGGATGAAGGACGTCACGCTGCCGAACGGCATGTACAACTACGGCATGCTGCAGGTCGCCTTCGACGACGGCTCGGTCGGCTGGTACGAGGCCGGCTGGGGCCCGATGATGAGCGAGACCGCCTTCTTCGTGAAGGACGTGATCGGCCCCAAGGGCAGCGTCTCCATCGTCGTCGCCGACGAGGGCAACAAGGACACCAAGTCCGCCGATATCAACACCCACACCAAGACCAACCGCATCCTGCTGCACCACGCGGCGCTCGACGCCGCCGGTAATCTCGCGAGGCATGACGAGACCTTCGACACCCAGGACGAGCCCGACCACGACGCACTCTGCGAACGCGAGCAGCGCTATCTGCTGAAGGTAATCCGCGAGAATGTCGACCTGAGCGACCACATGGCGGACGCGATCCGCAGCCTGCGCATTGCGCTGGCGGCGGATCGATCGGTCAGAGCCGGGGAAGTGGTTACTCTCTAAAGTGCTGGAGTATCAGCCGCGCACCGGCTCCAAATCCGTCGACCACAGCGCCGTATCGGCCGTGTCGCGCAAGGTCACGGTCATGACGCCGGAATCGGCCTTGATCGCGACATGGCCGAAGAACTGCATGCCTTCGACCGGGCTCAGGTTCACCTTGCCGGCTTCCGGCGCCTTCACGTATTTCACCTCCGGGCCGAAGGTCATGTCGAGCTCGTTCGGGCCGAAGGTGCCGGCATGGATCGGGCCGGAGACGAATTCCCAGAACGCGTTGAAGTCCTGGAACTGCGCCTTGTTGGGATCGTAGTAATGCGCCGCGGTGTAATGCACGTCGGCGGTCAGCCAGACCGTGTTCTGCACATTCGCTGCCTTGATGAAGCGCAGCAGGTCGGCGAATTCCAACTCACGGCCGAGCGGCTTGCCGCCGTCGTTGTTGGCGACTCCCTCCTGGCCCTTCTTGTCCTTGGCGTTGTTCCAGACGATCAGCGAGAGCGGCATGTCGGCGGCGATCACCTTCCAGAGCGCCTTGGAGGAGACCAGCTCCCGTTTGAGCCAGGCGAGCTGCTCGGCGCCGAGGAATCTGGCTTTGCTCTGCTCGGTCTCGAGGTTGTCGCCGTTGGGATCGCGATAGCTCCGCATGTCGATCATGAAGACATCGAGCAGCGGGCCATAGGCGACTTTGCGATAGACCCGGTTCGGCTCCTGCGGCCAGGCGGCGATCGGCATGTATTCGTGGAAAGCCCGCGCCGCCCGCGCCGCCATCACCGCGATCGACTTCTCGGCATAGGGCTCGGCCAGCACCTTCGAATCCGACCAGTTGTTGGTGACCTCATGGTCGTCCCATTGCGAGAGCACCGGCACGGCGGCATAGAGAGCCAGCACGTTCTTGTCCATGAAGTTGTATTTATACTGGCCGCGGAACTCGTCCAGCGTCTCCGCCGGCTTGGACTTCTCCGGCGTGACCAGGTTCTTCCAAACACTGCCGTCGGGCAGGTTCACCTCGGGCAGCAGCGCGCCGTCGGCATAGACGTTGTCGCCGGAATGCAGGAAGAAATCCGGCGCGTGTTTCAGCATGGTGGAATAGCCCTTCATCCCGCCGCGGGACTCGTCGATGCCCCACCCCTGGCCGCAGGTATCGCCCGACCAGGTGAAGGAGACGTCGCGCAGCTCGGTCGGCGCGGTGCGGAAATGGCCGGTCAGCGGCTCGCTCTCCACGCTCGGGTCGGAGAGATCCTGGAACTTCACGCGGTAGAAGATGTCCTGGTTGGCGGGGAGGTCGGTCGCCAGCAGCTTCACGGTGTAATCGGTCTCCGGCAGCGCCGCGAGCTTCGGCAGGTTGCGCACCTCCTTGAAGCTTTCCGTGGCCGACCATTCGAAGACCGCATTGGCCGGCCGGTCGGCCCGCGACCACAGCACGGCGCGATCGCTGCCGACGTCGCCCGACTGAATCCCATGGGTGATCAGCGGCCGAGCGGCGGCGCGGCTGATGCGCGGCGCCGCGATGCCGGTGAGCGTTGCGGCGCCGATCGCGGCGCTGCCGGTCAGGAAGCGGCGGCGGGAGAGAGTCTCGTTGATGCGAATCTTCATGGTCTGGGACTCCGGAGCGGTTCAGGCGGGGCCGCAACATCCCGCTTGAACGTGACAGAAGTTTCGCGTTTCGATGAAAGAGCCGTCACAATCTTCCCAAGCGCACTTCGCCGGCGCCGTCAGTCGAATCCCGCGCTCATCTTGCCGAGCCCGAAATAATCCATCACCACCGTGTCGCCCGCGGTGACATCGACCGGCTTCACGCAGGTCCCGGTGGTGACGATTTCGCCGGCCTTCAAGCCGAGGCCGCGCCTGTTGAGATGATTGGCGAGCCAGGTGAGCGCGATCCGGGGATCGCCCAGCGCATTGGCGCCGCTGCCCTCGGCGACGATCCTGTCCTGTTTCCACGCGCGGACCGGCTGTTTGGAGAGATCCAGCCCCCGCCAATCCGACACTTCGGGGCCGAGCAGGAACCAGGCGTGGAAGGCGCAGTCGGCGCAGATCGACGGCGCGCCGATCGTGTCGAAGACCTCATAGCGCGCATCCGGCACCTCGATCGCAAGATGCATCGCCGCGACCGCGTCCATGACTTCGCCCTGGTCGTAGTCGCGCCCGCGGGCCGGGAGGTCGCGCGCCATCCTGAAGGCGAACTCGGCCTCGGCGACGCGCATATGGTTGTGGGCGATCGGCCGCCGGGCGCCGTCACTCAGCACGAAGTCGCGGAACAGCCGTCCGGCCAGGGGCTCGGTCACACCGATATGCTTCTGGCCGGCGGCGCTGGTGGCGGCGATCTTCCAGCCGACCGCCGGCTGCTGGACCAGGTCCAGCATCGCCTCCTGGATCGCATAGCCCTCGGCCAGGGTGGTGGGCCGGATCTCCGGCGGGAGGGCATCGATGCGGCTTTCGGCATGGCGGCTGCGCCACAGCAATTCGGCGGCGCGGGTGATCGCGGTCTGGTCCATTTTTCCCCCAGCTTGACGGCCCGCATCTTACCGCGTTCGATGGGGTCCGGTGGAAGCATCAAAAAAAGCAGGGGACTGGGGGATGCCGAACACGGAATTTCCGCGTTTCGATTTGAGCGGGCAGGTGGTGCTGGTGACGGCGGCTGCGCGCGGGCTCGGGCGCGCCTGTGCGCTCGCCTGCGCCCATGCCGGGGCGGACATCGCGCTCGGCCTGCGCGACAAGAAGTCCGGCGAGGGGCTGGTCGCGGCGATCCAGAAACTCGGCCGCAAGGCGCTGCCCTTGCAGATGGACATGACCCGGCTGGACGAGATCGAGAGCGCGATCGCCGAGGCCGACCGGTATTTCGGCAAGATCGACGTGCTGGTCAACAATGCCGGGGCCAGCCCGGAGAACCTGGCCGAGAACGTCAACGAGGCCGATTTCGACCTGACCCTGCGGGTGAACCTCAAGGGCACCTTCTTCGCCAGCCAGGCGGCCGGCAAGCTGATGATCGCAAGGCGCTACGGCCGCATCATCAACATGAGCTCGCAGGCCGGCAGCGTGGCTTTGCGCGGCGAGCCGATCTACTGCATGACCAAGGCCGCGATCGATCACCTGACCCGCTGCCTGGCGCATGAATGGGGACGCTACAACATCTGCGTCAATGCGGTGGCGCCGACCTTCATCTGGACCGACGGTACGCGACCCGCGCTCTCGGACCCGGAATTCCTGAAGCAGACGGTGGCGAAGATTCCCTTGGGTCGCATCGGCGAGCCGAAGGAAGTCGCCGGCGCGGTGGTATTCCTGGCGTCGCCGGCTGCATCGCTGGTGAACGGCACCATCCTGCACGTCGACGGCGGCTGGACCACGGGCTGACGGCAACCGGGATCATCGCCAGTCTTCGACAAAGTCGGCGCAGCTCTTCTCCTGGCAGAGGCGCGCGGCCTTGGCCGTCATGATCGGCAAGAAGCGGTCGCTTCCTTCCTGGGTCATTCTCAGGCTTCCGGAGAACTTGCCGACGAAAATCGCCGCGTCGTCTTCGGAGCGGAACCAATCGGTGGAGATGCCGTCGACGACGAATTGCTGGTAGCCGGGCCGGGACTCGAACAAGCCGCGGTGTTCTCCGATCATCTGCAGGAACCGGCCGGCAACGAGCAGAACCTTGCCCTTGAAGCGGAAGGGATTGCGGCTGATCTCGTCCATCGACCCGAACCCGTCGATCGGGCCGGAGTCTTGGCGAAGGACCTCCCACCGCGCCCAGCGCTGATAGGCCGCGCCTGGCACCAGCTGGCGCAGTGAATCCAGGGGAATCCCCGTCCTCTTGTCCTGCTCGTCGAGCAGGTAAGTGGTCAGGACCTCGTCGCCTTTCATCTTGGCATAGGCAGCGAAGCATCGATCGGGACGATCGGCGTTCATCAGCCCGAGATCGTGGAAGCAAAGGCGATCTTCCTTCAACTCGAACACCGCCGTGGAGACCGCGGCCGGCGAACGGCCCTTGTATTGCTGGATCAGGACCTTGCCGGCTGGACTGAAGTAGGTGACCACCCGGACCCGATCGGGATCATAAGTGGGCGCGTAGCTGCCGCCTCCTTCATGATCGTAGATACGCGCTTTGATCTCAGCGCCGGTCAGGCGATGCAGATCGTCCTCGGAACGCGCCGGTCCGCAGATGGCGGTGAGCATCGCCACGGCAAGGAAGATCGTCGGTCCCCGCATCTTCGACCCCTCACGCGTCGATCGCCAGCAGGCTGTCGCGCACCCGGACCAGGTGCTGGTGGATGAGCCGCCGCGCCTTCTCGGCGTCGCGCTGCTTCAGGGCATCGACCAGGGCGCTGTGCTCGCGGTCGTATTGCGAGCGCAGGCCGTCGGTCAGGCTCTTCTGCTTCAGGCGGTGCCAATGCGGCTGGTGGCGGGCGGTGTTGATCGCCTCGCAATAGTCGATGAGGAGCTGGTTCTTGGTGGCGCGGAACACCGCGAGATGCAGCGCCGCGTCCCAATGCTCGAACTCGGCGATGCCCTTGGCGGCGATCGAGCGGCGCAGGATCTCCTCGATCTCGGCCAAGTCGTCGCTGTTGGCCCGGTGGGCGGCGAGGGCGGCCGCCTGGGGCTCGATGATCAGGCGGACCTCCATCACCTCGGCCGGGCTGGCGTCTTTCATATGCCGGCCGAGACCCGGGACGCCGCCGCCGCTCTTCGCCCGGACATAGGTGCCGCGGCCGACCACCCGGATCAGGTCGCCGCCCATCTGGTTCAAGGCACTCCGGACCGTGTTGCGGGCCAGGCCATAGAGGGCGGCGAGCTCCCGCTCCGGCGGCAGGCGGTGACCCTCCGGCCATTCGCCGCTTTCGATGCGGCGGTGGATGTCCGAAACGACGTCCTCGGCGTTCTGGAAGCGGGTGTTGGTGGTCTGCGGCAGGGCCATCGGAGCCAATTCCATTATCGATGATTCGGCGCCCCCGCCGTTGACTCGGCGCGGGAAGGCTGACACCATACCCTATACCAAACGGGTCAATGGTTCAACATTGGCTCAATCGGGAGGGATTCATGCGGATTGCCACGTTTCGTGCGGGCAGCCGTCGACGTGTCGGCCTGCTGAGCGCTGACGGCAAGACCATCCGTCCGTTCGATCTCGGCGCTGACGCAGAGGAGCGCGGCGCGCTCGCTGTCATCGAACGCGGCTTGCGCGCGGATTCCCCCAGCCTCGGTGCCTCGATCCCGACCGCCGGTCTCGCTTTCGAGGCGCCGATCCCGCGCCCGCGGCGGAACATCTTCTGCGTCGGCAAGAACTACTACGAACACGCCCATGAATTCGCCAAGAGCGGTTTCGATTCCAGCGCCGCCTCGGGGGCGGTCCCGGAATCGCCGATCGTCTTCACCAAGGTGCCGGAATGCGTGATTGCGCCGGGGGCGGCGATCGAGATCGACCCCGCCGCCAGCAGCGCGATCGACTACGAGGCCGAGCTCGCGGTCGTCATCGGCAAGGGCGGGCGCGGCATCAGGAAGGCGGATGCGCTGAAACATGTCTGGGGCTGCACCATCGTGAACGACGTGACCGCCCGCGACCTGCAGGCCAAATACAAGCAGTGGGACATCGGCAAGTCCCAGGACACCTTCTGCCCGATGGGGCCGGTGCTGGTCTCCTCTGACGAATTGGACATCGCCAACATCGACCTCAAATGCTGGGTCAACGGCGAGCTCCGGCAGAATGCCAATACCAGCCTGCTGATCTTCGACGTGCCGACCCTGATCGAGACCATCTCGGCCGGCATCACCCTCTATCCCGGCGACATCATCGCCACCGGTACACCGGTCGGCGTCGGCATCGGCTTCAACCCGCCGAAATATCTGAAAGCCGGCGATACGGTGAAGATAGAGCTTTCCGGCATCGGCATGCTGGAGAACCCGGTGCGCCTGCGCGGCAGCGCCGTCGAGCCGAGACAAGTGGCGGAGGCGCGCGCGTGAGCAGCCTCGCCGTCGAGCGCATGCAGGTCGAGGTCGAAGGGAGCGGCGATCCCGTGATCATGCTGCATGGCCTCGGCGGCACCTCGAATACTTTCTGCCCGCAGGTGCTGGGCCTCGGCGGGCGCTATCGCACCATCCGCCCCGACCTGCCCGGCAGCGGCCGCAGCCCGCTTTCCGGCAGCCTCTCGATCCAGAGCATGGTCGATGCGGTGGCCAAGGCCGCCCGGGCGGTCGGCGCCGAGCGGGCGCATTTCGTCGGCCATTCCATGGGCACCATCGTCTGCCAGCATGTCGCCGAGCAGCATCCGGAGCTGGTGCGCAGCCTCGCCCTGTTCGGCCCGATCCACCAGCCGCCGGAGCCGGCGCGCAAGGGCCTGGGCGACCGCGCCGCCAAGGCGCGGAGCGAAGGCATGCCCGGCATCGCCGACCAGATCGTGCAGGGCACGCTCTCCGGCGACACCAAGAGCAACGCGCCGGTGGCGGTCGCCCTGGTGCGCGAGTTCATCATGCGCCAGGACGCCGAAGGCTACGCCAAGAACTGCGAGGCTTTGGCCGCGGCACAGCCGGCCAATCTCGACCGCATCAAATGCCCGGTGCGCCTGGTCACCGGCGACGAGGACCCGGTGGCGCCGGCCTCCAACGCGCGGGCGATGGCGGAGCGCCTCGCGGACGCGCGGGTCACCATTCTCAACCGCTGCGGCCATTGGAGCACCATCGAGCGGCCGCAGGAATGCAATCAGGTCTTACGGGAGTTGTTCGGCGGGCGCGCCTAGACGCAAGGCACATCCGGAGCATCAAGAAATCCGGAGAGCGGGAGGACGACGACATGGCCAACGTGCTTTACACCAACGTCCGGATCTTCGACGGCTCCGGCGAGCATCCCTATCTCGGCGAGGTGCTGATCCAGGGCAACCGGATCCGGCGGGTGGCGCGCGGCACGCGCAGCATCCCGATGAACGGCAACACCGTGATCGACGGCGCCGGCGCGACCCTGATGCCGGGCTTGTGCGACGCGCACACCCATCTCTCCTGGAACAATGCGCCGAGCCTGGAGGCGCTGATCACGCTCCCGCCGGAGGAGCACACGCTCTACGCCGCCGACGTGGCGAAGATCTACCTCGACCACGGCTTCACCATGTGCGTCGGCGCCGCGGCGGCGAAACCGCGGCTCGACGTGGTGATCCGCAACGCGATCAACAAGGGCCAGATCCCGGGCCCGCGCTATCTCGCCAACTGCCCGGAGATCACCACGATCGGCGGCCTCGGCCATGCGCATCCGCCGCATATCGCCCATGAGGGCCTGAACTTCGGCCTGGTGGTGAACGGGCCGGAGGAAGTGCGCCGCACCGTGCGCACCATGATCGGCTACGGCGTCGATCTCATCAAGTTGAACCTCTCGGGCGAGGAGCTGACCAATGTCGGCGCCGAGGAATCGCCGATGTCCGAGGAGGAATGCGTGATGGCGGTGCGCGAGGCGAAGCGCCGCGGCCGGCGGCTCTGCGCCCATGCCCGCTCGGCGGAATCGGTGAAGATGTGCATCCGCCACGGCATCGAGATCATCTACCACGCGAGCTTCGCCGACGAGGAGGCGCTCGATCTCCTGGAAGCCAACAAGGACAAGCATTTCGTGGCGCCGGGCCTGGCCTGGCTGATCCGGATCTCCAACCATGCGGGCGAATGGGGCATCACGCCGGAGAAGGCGCGCTCCATGGGCTATCACCGCGAGCTGGAGATCGCGATCGAGACCGCGAAGAAGATGAAGCGCCGCGGCATCCGCGTGCTGCCCGGCGGCGATTACGGCTTCGCCTGGACCCCGCACGGCACCTATGCCCGCGACTTCGAATATTTCGTCGAGCTCCTGGGCTTCACGCCGATGGAGGTGCTGGTCGCCGCGACCAAGACCGGCGGCGCGATCATGGGTGCGCCGGGCGAGCTCGGCCAGGTTAAGGAGGGCTATCTCGCCGACCTCATCCTGGTCGACGGCGACCCGCTCTCCAACATCAAGATCCTGCAGGACAAGAAGCGCATCCTCTCGGTCATGAAGGACGGCGAATTCTTCCGCGCCCCGGAAGCCAACCGCCCCGGCCTGCGCGTCGCGGTTTAAGGCAGGCGCGGGGGCGAGATGGCCAGCACATGAAGCTCTTCATCCTCACGGTGATGAACGGCATGACCCTGGCCGCGCTCTACTTCCTGGTGGCGAGCGGGTTCACCTTGGTCTTCGGCCTGATGCGCAACGTCAACCTGGCGCATGGCTCTCTCTATCTCCTGGGCGCCTATGTCGGCTTCGACATCGCCGACTGGACCGGCTCCTGGTTCTTGGGCGTTGCCGGCGGCTTCCTCGGCATGGCGGTGGTGGGCGCGATCCTGCAGGTCGCGATCTTCCGCCGGATGCAGGGCCAGGACCTGCGGCAGACCCTGGTCACCATCGGCCTCTCGATCGTGATGGCTGATCTCATGCTCGCGGTCTGGGGTGGCCAGACCTACCAATTCGATCCGCCCGCCTGGCTCTCCGGCCCGACCCAGCTCATGACCGCGCCGGTGGTGAAATACCCGACCTACCGCCTGGTGCTGTTCGGGAGTGCCATCGTGATCGGCGTCGGGCTCTGGCTGCTGCTGAACAAGACCCGGATCGGCATGATGATCCGCGCCGGCGTCGATGACCGCGGCATGCTCGCCGCGTCGGGCGTCAACGTGCAGCGGATCTTCACCATCACCTTTGCCCTGGGCGCCGGGCTTGCCGGTTTCGCCGGCGTGGTCGGCGGCACCGCGCTCTCGATCGCGCCCGGCGAGGACACCCGCTATCTGCTGGCCTCGCTGGTTGTCGTCATCGTCGGCGGCATGGGCAGCGTCACCGGTGCCGCGATCGGCGCCATCCTGATCGGCCTCGCCGAGCAGCTGGGTCTCGTTTATTCGCCGACCTACGGCGTCGTTTACACCTTCCTGATCATGGTCGTGGTCCTCGCCTTCCGGCCGCAGGGGATCATGGGGAAGGCCGCATGAGAGTCATAGAATGAGCTGGGCGACGACCAACGCGACCACGAAACCGGCGACCCCGGCCTGGCTGAAGGCGATCCGGCCGCAGCATGTGCTGGTCGCGCTGTTCCTGGTCGCCTATCCGCTGGTGGCCTCGCCGTTCTGGACGGTGCAGATCGGCGCGCAGTCGTTGTTCCTCGGCGTGATCGCGCTCTCGCTCATGTTCCTCGCCGGCTATGGCGGCATGGTCTCGCTGTCGCAGATGACGGTCGCCGGCGTCGCCGGCTACATGGTCGCGGTCTTCGCCACCAACAGCACCCATCCGCTGTTCGGCTGGCCGCTCTGGGCCGCGGTGCCGATCGCGCTGGTGATCGCCACCGCCTTCGCGATCCTGATCGGCATAATCTCGGTCCGCACCGCCGGCATCTACACGATCATGATCACCCTGGCGATCGGCGTCGCGGTCTTCTATTTCGCGCAGCAGAATTACGCGATCTTCAACGGCCATAGCGGCTTCGCCGGCTTGCCGGCGCCGGTCGGGCTCGGCCTCGACTGGCGCGAGCCGATGCCGTTCTACTATATGAGCCTAGCTGTAGCAGCGGCGGCCTATCTCGCCGTCCTCTATCTGGCGCGCTCGACCTTCGGCCTGACGTTGCAGGCGATCCGCGACAACGCGCGGCGCATGAATGCGCTGGGCTTCAACGTCAACCTGCACCGCGTGGTCGCCCATGGCGTGGCCGGGCTGATCGCGGCGGTCGGCGGCCTGCTCTATGTCTGGATGAACGGCCGGGTCTCGCCGGGCACGATCGACATCGGGCCGGTGATCGACATCCTGGTGATCGCGGTGATCGGCGGCTTGCGGCACCCTATTGGACCATTCATCGGCGCGGTCCTGTTCGTGCTGATGAAGAATTTCGCGATCGACCTCATAAGCCCGGAGCGGTTCAACACGCTCATCGGGCTCATCTTCCTGGGGATCGTTCTGGTTTCACCCGACGGCTTGCTCGGCCTCTGGCGCCAGGCAGCCGATCGCTTGAAGGCTGCCGGTTCAAATCGGCAGTGGGGCAGTAACTCGTGGCGTAACAACAACAGCAAATAATCTGGGAGGGACTGATGACTGGATTAACTCGGAGAAACATCCTCGCGGCCTCGGTCGCCCTGACCGTGGGCTTCAGCGTCTCGGCCGCCATGGCCGAGGACACGATCAAGGTCGGCGCGCTCGCGACCCTGCAAGGTGCCTTCACCGTGCTCGGCGAGGACAGCATGCGCGGCGTGAAGCTCGCGCTTCAGCAGCACAACATGATGGCGGGGGGCAAGAAGATTGAGCTGGTCACCGGCTCGTCGGACGCCTCGCCGGACAGCGCGGTCAATGCCGCGCGCAAGCTGGTCGAGCAGGACAAGGTGCAGATCCTGGTCGGCCCGCTCTCAGGCGACGAGGGTCTCGCGGTCAAGAACTACGCGAAGACCCAGCCGCAGGTCACCTTCATCAACGGCACCTCGGCCGCGCAGGACACGACGCTCCGCGATCCAGCGCCGAACTTCTTCCGCTTCACCACCGACGGCGCGCAATGGCAGGCGGGCCTCGGCGAATACGCCTTCGGCACCAAGGGCTACAAGAAGGTCGTCACCATCGCCGAGGATTATTCCTTCCCCTATACCCAGGTCTTCGGCTTCATGAGCGGCTTCTGCAAGTCGGGCGGCCATGTGGTGAACAAGTTCTGGGTCCCGATCGGCAACAAGGACTTCTCCTCGATCGTCGCCTCGATCCCGGATGACATCGACGCGATCTACGTCGCGCTGGGCGGCGCCGACGCGGTCAACTTCCTCAACCAGTATGAGCAGGCCGGCGGCGACAAGCCGATGATCGGCGGCTCGATCACCGTCGACCAGACCGTGCTCGGCTCCAAGGGCAAGCAGCAGGAATACGTGGTCGGCACCCCGTCGGCCGGCCCGATCGCCGACGACTGGGACAATGCCGAATGGAAGAAGTTCGTCGCCGACTACAAGGCGGCCTTCCCGGACGGCTTCCCGTCGCCCTCGCTGTTCGCGCATGGCTATTACATCTCGACCCTCGCCATGCTGAACGGGCTCGACCAGGTGAAGGGCGATCTCGGCGACGACCAGAAGGCCTTCCGCGACGCGCTGCAGAGCATGAAGCTCGACACCCCGACCGGTCCGGTGACCCTGGACAAGAACCGCAATGCGGTCGCCAGCATCTTCCTCACCGAAGTGGCGAAGGCGGATGACGGTCATCTCTACAACAAGGTCATCAAGGTCGTGGACAACGTAAACCAGACCCTCGGTATCCCCGAGGAGGAGTTCATGAAGCTCGGTCCGGTCAGCCGCGACAACCCGAGCTGCCCGTGATCGAGACCCTGTGACGGAGCGCAAAGGCGTGGCCGAAGCGCTCAGACTGAACCGTGCCGGTGCGGCCCATGCCCTCGTCCTCGAGGGCGTGAGCCGCACCTTCGGCGCGTTGGTGGCGCTCGACAAGGTTGACCTGACCGTGGGCGCCGGCGAGCGCCGCGGTGTCCTCGGCGCCAACGGCGCTGGCAAGACCACGCTGTTCAACGCGATCACCGGCGACTTCCCCTCGACCGCCGGCCGCATCCGCTTCTTCGGCGAGGACGTGACGACCTTGCCGCCGTATGAGCGGATCCGCCGCGGCATGCGCCGGACCTACCAGAACTCGATGCTGTTCCGGGGCCTCTCGGTCCTGGACAACCTCTATCTCGCCTGCCGCGGCGTCACCGCCGGGCGGTTCAGCTTCATCCGCCCGCGCGCCGACGACGCGGCGCTGGAAAGCGCGCGCGATCTCGCGCATGCGGTGCATCTCGACGGCGTCGCCGAGACCCTGGTTTCCGATCTCTCGCACGGCCAGCAACGCCAATTGGAGATCGGCATGGCGCTCTCCGGCGCGCCGCGCCTCATCCTGTTCGATGAGCCCGCCGCCGGTCTCTCGCCGGCCGAGCGCCGCGACCTGGTGCAGATTCTCTCGGCGCTGCCGCGGCATATCAGCTTCGTGATCATCGAGCACGATCTCGACGTCGCCTTGCGCGTGGTCGATCGGGTGACGGTCATGCACAACGGCACCGTCTTCAGACACGGTACGCCAGAGGAGATTCAGACCGATCCCGACGTGCAGCGCATCTATCTGGGCGGGAAACATGGCTGAAGCGGCAAAAATGCCGGCCAGCCAGCCGGTGCTCGAGGTCGAGGGCCTGCAGGTCTATTACGGCCATGCCCATGCCTTGCAGGGCGTCTCCTTCAGCCTTGAAAGCGGCGTGCTGGCGATCGTTGGCCGCAACGGCATGGGCAAGACCACGCTCTGCAACGCACTGATGGGCCTCATCCCGGCGAGCGGCGGCAGCGCGCGCTCGCACGGCGTCGATCTCCTCGGCCTCGCCCCCAACGAGGTGGTCAATCTCGGCATCGGCTATGTGCCGCAGGGCCGCCGGGTCTGGGCCTCGCTCACCGTCGATGAGCATCTGCGGCTCTCCGCGCGCGGCCAAGGCAGCAGCGCCAAATGGACGGTCGACCGCATCTACAAGACCTTCCCGCGCCTGGCCGAGCGCAAGAAGAACGGCGGCGCGCAGCTTTCCGGCGGCGAGCAGCAGATGCTGGCGATCAGCCGCGCGCTGCTCGCCAACCCGAAGCTCCTGATCATGGACGAGCCGACCGAGGGTCTCGCACCGGTCATCGTCGACCAGGTCTCGGAGATGCTGAAGAAGCTCGCCGACGAAGGCGAGATCTCGGTCCTGCTGATCGAGCAGAACCTCGGTGTCGCCACCTCGGTCGCGAGCCGCGTCGCGGTCATGGTCAACGGCCGCCTGGTGCGCGAGATGCCGGCGCAGGAGCTGGCCCAGGACCAGGAATTGCAAGCGCGCCTGCTCGGCGTGCGCACCCATGGCGAGGAGCACGCGCCGCCGCCGCCCGAAGAGATCGTCGACGAGCAGCCGCAGACGGTGATCTACCAGGTGCGCCGCCACGCCGAGGACGACGGCGGTGCCGCGGCCCTGCCGCCGGCCGTCGCGCCGGTCGCCTACAGCACGTCGCGCGCGCCCACCCGTTGGTCGCAGGGGAACCCGCTCCAGACCATAGCGACGGAAGCGGGAGAGATCGCTCCGGAAGTTCGCGACAGCGCGCCCAGCGAGATGCAGGTGCCGGTCTCGCAGCTGGTCGGCCGCTCCTGCTATGTCGCCGGCACCTTCGACACCAAGGGCCGCGAGCTCGGCTTCCTGGCCAACTGCCTGCAGAAGCTGGGTCTGCGCACGGTGACGGTCGATCTCTCGACCAGCCAGATGCCCTCGGCCGCCGATGTCGGGCCGCAGGAAGTGGCGCGCTTCCACCCGAAGGGCACGGGCGCGGTTTTCAGCAACGACCGCGGCCAGGCGGTCTCCGCCATGGCCGAGGCCTTCGAGCGCTTCATCCTCTCGCGCCGCGACGTCGGCGGCATCGTCTCGGCCGGCGGCTCCGGCGGCACCTCGCTGGCGACCCCGGCGATGCGCCGCCTGCCCATCGGCGTCCCCAAGGTTATGGTCTCGACGGTCGCTTCAGGAGATGTGCGGCGCTATGTCGGCCCCTCGGACATCTGCATGATGTATTCGGTGACCGACGTCTCCGGCATCAACCGGATCTCCGAACAGGTGCTGTCGAACGCGGCACACGCGCTGGCGGGCATGGTGGCGCACGGCCGGCGCGGCGCCAGCACCGCCAAGCCCGCCATTGGCCTCACCATGTTCGGCGTGACCACGCCCTGCGTGCAGGCCGTGCAGAAGGCGCTGGAGGAGCGCTTCGACTGCCTGGTCTTCCACGCCACCGGCACCGGCGGCCAGTCAATGGAGAAGCTGGCGGATTCCGGCCTGCTCGCCGGCGTCATCGATGTCACCACCACCGAGGTCTGCGACCATCTGTTCGGCGGCGTGTTCAGCGCCGGCGAGGAACGCTTCGACGCGATCATCCGTTCGAAGATCCCCTATGTCGCCTCGGCCGGCGCGCTCGACATGGTGAACTTCGGCCCGATCGACACCGTCCCGGCGGAATACAAGAGCCGCAATCTCTACATCCACAACCCGCAGGTCACCCTGATGCGGACCACCGTCGCCGAGAACGAGCGGATGGGCCGCTGGATCGGCGAGAAATTGAACCGCATGGATGGGCCGGTGCGCTTCCTCATTCCGGAGCGCGGCGTGTCGCTGCTGGACGTGCCGGGCAAGCCGTTCCACGACCCGGCCGCCAATGCCGCCTTATTCAAGACCCTGGAATCGACGGTGCGGCAGACCGAGCGGCGCCGGATTATCCGTCTGCCTTACGACCTCAACGATCCCGCCTTCGCCGCGGCGCTGGTGAAGACCTTCCTCGACCTCATCGACAGAAACGGACGCTGACCTCATGCCCAGGATTGCCCGCAAAGACATTCTCGAAAAATTCCGCGGCATGATGGCCCGTAATGAGCCGATCGTCGGCGGCGGCGCCGGCACCGGCCTCTCCGCCAAATGCGAGGAGGCGGGCGGGATCGACCTCATCGTGATCTACAATTCCGGCCGCTATCGCATGGCGGGCCGCGGCTCGCTGGCCGGCATCCTCGCCTATGGCAATGCCAACGAGATCGTGGTCGAGATGGCGCGCGAGGTGCTCCCCGTGGTGAAGAAGACGCCGGTGCTGGCGGGCGTCAACGGCACCGATCCCTTCCTGCTCACCGACCACTTCCTCAAAGAACTTGGCGAGCTCGGCTTCTCCGGCGTGCAGAATTTCCCGACCGTCGGCCTGATCGACGGCACTTTCCGCGCCAACCTGGAAGAGACCGGCATGGGCTACGGCCTCGAGGTCGAGATGATCGGTAAGGCCCGTGCGCTCGACCTCTTGACCACGCCCTATGTCTTCTCGAAGTCGGAGACCGAGGCGATGACCGAGGCGGGCGCCGACATCATCGTCTGCCATATGGGCCTCACCACCGGCGGCTCGATCGGCGCCGAGACCGCGCTGACCCTGGATGATTGCGCCCAGCGCATCAACGAATGGTCCAAGGCGGCTTTGGCGATCCGCAAGGACGCGATCATCATCTGCCATGGCGGGCCGATCTCCATGCCGGAGGACGCGGCCTATATTCTGAAGCATTGCCCGGACTGCCACGGCTTCTACGGCGCCTCCAGCATGGAGCGGCTGCCGACCGAAATCGCACTCACCGAACAGACGCGCAAGTTCAAGGCACTGGCGCGCAAATAAGGAGAACCGGCCGGCGACGGCCGAGGGAGGAAACCATGTCTGGCTCGACCATCGGAACGATCATCTTCGTGATCATCGTCGCTGCGATCCTGATCGCGGTCGGCGTCTGGCTGATCAACTGGTTCTACCGCCGCTCCTCGAAGGAGACATCCTTCGTGCGGACCGGCATGGGCGGCCAGCGCGTGGTGATGAACGGCGGCGCCCTGGTGCTGCCAATCATCCACGACGTGATCCCGGTCAACATGAACACGCTCCGCCTCGAAGTGCGGCGCGGCCGGGAATCGGCGCTGATCACCAAGAACCGGATGCGTACCGACGTGGTGGCCGAGTTCTACGTCCGGGTCCAGCCGACCCCCGAAGCCATCGCCAACGCGGCGCAGACCCTCGGCCAGCGCACCATGCAGCCCGAAGCCCTGCGCGAGCTGCTGGAAGGCAAGTTCGTCGATGCGCTCCGCTCGGTCGCGGCCGAGATGACCATGGACGAGATGCACGAGAAGCGTGGCGAATACGTGAAGCGGGTCCGCGCCGCCGTCGCCGAGGATCTCTTGAAGAACGGCCTGGAGCTGGAGACGGTCTCGCTTACCGGCCTCGACCAGACCAACATGGAATTCTTCAACCCCTCGAACGCTTTCGACGCCGAGGGCCTGACGCGCCTCACCGAGGAGATCGAGCGGCGGAAGAAGATCCGCAACGACATCGAGCAAGACACGATGATCCAGATCCGCAACAAGAACCTGGAGGCGGAGAAGCAATCGCTGGCCATCGACCAGGACAGCGAGCAGGCCCGGCTGAGCCATGAGCGGGAGCTGGAGATCCAGCGCGCCGTGCAGCGTGCCGACCTGGCGCGTGAGCGCGCGTTGCGCGAGCAGGAATCCGAGCAGGCCCAGATCGTCGCCCGTCTGGAGGTCGAGAAGTCGCGGATCACGGTCGACCGCGCGCTCGACGAGGAGCGGATCAAGCGCGAGCAGGAAATCCAGCAGCTCGAGGTCGAGCGCCGCAAGGCCCTCGAGCTCGCCGAGCAGGATCGCGCCGTTGCCATCGCCCAGGCGTCCAAAGCCCAATCCGAAGCGCAGGCGGCGGCGGAGATCGCGCGCGCCAAGGCGGTGTCGGCGGAGGAGAAGGTGTTCTCCGCCCGCGAGACTGAGGTCGCCGAGCGCCGGAAGGCGATCGAGCTGATCGCCGCGAGCCAGGAAGCGGAGCGCCAGGCGATCCGGCTGCGCTCCGAAGCCGAGGCGGAGAAGGCGTCCGCCAGCGACCGCAGCGCGGCGCGCCGGATCGAGGCCGAGGGCGATGCCGAGGCCGAGAAGATCCGGGCGCTGGCCGCACGGCTGCGCTACGAGATCGAGGCCGAGGGCAACCGCCTGATGAACGAGGCGGCGAATGTGCTGACCCCGGAATCGCGCGGGTCGGCGATGCGGATGAAGCTCCTGGAGAAGCTGGAAGGCATCATCCGCGAATCCGTGAAGCCGATGGAGAAGATCGACGGCATCAAGATCCTGCAGGTCGATGGGCTCGGCGGCGGGGGCGGCGGGCAGGGCGGCGGCATGCGCGAGGGCTCGGGCAATTTCTCCGACAACCTGGTGAACAGCGCGCTGCGCTACCGCGCCCAGGCACCGCTGGTGGATTCGCTGCTGAAGGAAATCGGCCTTTCCGGCGGCGATATCGGCCGGCTGACCAATATCCTCGAACCCGCGGGCAGCGACGACGAGCCGAAGCGCTAGGCCATGGTCAAGGTCTATACGTCCAGTGTCATCGACGCGCCGGCCGACCGGGTCTGGGCGACGGTGCGCGACTTCAACGCCCTGCCGCAATGGCATCCCGCCATCCGCGACAGCCGCATCGAGGGCAACCATCCCAGCGACAAGATCGGCTGCATCCGCAACTTCAACCTGAAGGACGGCGGCAACATCCGCGAGCGCCTGCTGGCGCTCTCGGATTACGACTTCACCTGCACCTACGCGATCCTGGAATCGCCGATGGGGGTGCGAGACTACATCGCCACCCTCAAGCTCTCGCCGATCACCGACGGCAACCGCACCTTCGCCGAATGGAGCGCCGAGTTCGACTGCGAACCGGGGCGTTCGGGCGAGCTGGCGGCGCTGGTCGGCCAGGGCGTGTTCCAGGGCGGCTTCGATGCGTTGAAGCGCACGTTGGCGAGAAGGTAGTCGTGCAGCGAGTTTGCGGCACCCCCTCCTCACCTCCCCCGAAGACGGGGGAGGAAGATGGCGACGCCGTGCAAAGCCCTCCCCCGACTTCGGGGGAGGGTTGGGAGGGGGTGCCGCGTGAAGACTGCATCCGTATGCGCGCATGATCCAGGTCCGCCGCAGCACCATCATCGATGCGCCGGTCGATGCGGTCTGGGCGATCCTGCGCGATTTCAACGGCCATGAGCGCTGGCATCCCGCCGTCGCCGAGAGCCGGATCGAGGAGGGCCGCGCCGCCGACGAGGCCGGCTGCGTGCGGCGCTTCCGCCTGACCGACGGCGGTGAATTGCGCGAGCAGCTGCTCAACCTCTCCGACCGCGATCGCCGCTTCAGCTATTGCATCCTCGACGCACCGATCCCGCTGATCGACTATGTCGCCAATGTCAGCCTGAAGCCGGTCACCGACGGCAACCGCACCTATTGGGAATGGTCGTCGAGCTTCGCCGCGCCCGAAGACCGCGCCGACGAACTCACGCGCCTGGTGGGCGAGGGGATCTACGAAGCCGGCTTCGCCGCGGTCCGCGCCATGTTCGGGCAAGCGGCACCGGGCACCAACGCCGTGCTCCGGACCCGCGCCGTCACGCCGATGGGCGATCATCGCCCGCTCGACGGCGGCGCCGTGGTGATCGAGCGCTATGGCGGGCCGGAAGTTTTGCGCTGGGAGCGCACGACGGCGATGCCGCCGGGGCCCGGCGAGGTGCGGATCCGGCACAGCGCGATCGGTCTCAACTACATCGACGTCTATACCCGCACCGGCTACTACCCGCTGATCGAGCCGCCGGGCATCCCCGGTATGGAAGCGGCGGGCGTGGTGCTCGACACCGGTCCCGGCGTGCATGGGTTGATGCCGGGCGACCGCGTCGCCTATGCCTGCCCGCCGCCCGGCGCCTATTGCGAGGTCCGCACCATGAAGGCGGACCTGGTCGTGCCGCTGCCGGACGAGATCTCCGACCGCGTTGCCGCTGCCGTGATGCTGAAGGGCATGAGCGCCGAGTTCCTGCTGCACCGGGTGGCGCCGGTCAAAGAGGGCGACACCATCCTGGTGCATGCGGCGGCGGGCGGCGTCGGCCAGCTGCTCTGCCAATGGGCGCGGCATCTCGGCGCCACGGTTATCGGCACCATCGGCTCGCTGGACAAGGCGAAGATCGCCCGCGCCGCCGGCTGCGCCTATCCGATCATTTACACCGAGACCGACTTCGTCGGACGGGTAGTGGAGATCACCGAAGGGCGCGGCTGCAACATCGTCTACGACGCGGTCGGCGCCGACACTTTCCTGAAATCCTACGAGGCGCTGGCGATGCGCGGGCATCTGGTCAGCTACGGCCAGGCCTCCGGTCCGATTCCGCCGGTCGACATCGCGGCCTTCGTGGCTAAGTCGGCGACAGTGTCGCGGCCGAATTTCGGCCATTACACCGGCACGGCGGCGGAAGTGCGCGCGATCTGCGATCGCCTGTTCCGTGCGCTATCGAGCCGCGTGTTGCAGGTGGAGATCGGCCAGGAATTTCCGCTGCGCGAGGCCGCGGCGGCGCATCAGGCCTTGGAGAGCCGGCGGACCACCGGCTCGACGATCCTGATTCCCTAAGCCGCGTGGGCGGCGGTCGCCTGGGCGCGCGCCAGCAGGGCGTGCATGACCAGGTCGATCATCGCCGCGGCGAAGCGGTCGCGCGGCACCCGGTCCATGCCGATCAACCCGCCGCGCACGATGCCGATCAGCATCGACGGCACGGTCTCGAGATCGACGGAACGGAACTCGCCGCTGGCGATTCCCTGTTCCAGAATGGTGCGCGCCGCTTCGACGAAGGGCCGGCGGCGGCGGCGGAACTCGTTGCGCCAGCGCCGCATCACCGCCGACTGGTCGTCGGTCAGCATGCGAAGCGCCGCGACCTGGCCGCCCAGCGCATTCAAGAGCGCCTGGAGCAGCCGCTCCAGGGAGCGGCCGGGCTGGTCGCGGTCCTTCAGGATTGCCGCCACCTCGGCATCGAGGCGGTCGAGTCCCGATTTGAACACTTCCAGGAACAGCTCTTCCTTCGACGGAAAGTAGCGGTAGAGGGTCGGTTTCCCGACCTCGGCCCGCGCCGCGACATCGCGCATTTGCACGGAATCATAGGGGTTTGCCCCGAACAGCTCGGCGGCGGCACCGAGGATTTTCTGTCGGCGTTCGTTGCGCCAGTCGCGGCGTGGGAGCACAGTCATGTGTTGTCACTGCGCGGTCGTTGAAAAGTAAACTTTCGGGTTCTATTTTAGGGAGGCGGACCGCCGGGTTCAAGCCGGACTGGCGTATTAAGCAAATGAAAGTGCCGGGCAGTGTGAAATTCGGAGGTCCGAACGAACGCCGGCGGGGAAATGACAGATCCGATGCGGGCTCGGCTCGTTCTCTTGATGGTGCTCATCGTCGCCCTGGGCGGCGGCGTATTCCTTTATTCACACCAGCGCGGCACCGCGGCCCAGGCGCCGGGTAAACCGGAGGCCAAGCCGGTCCCGGTCTCGGTCGTTTCGGTCGAGCAGAAGGCCGCGCCGGTCGAGATCCGCACCGTCGGGCGGGTGCAGACCCTGGCCAGCGTTGCGGTCCGCTCCCGGATCGACGGGGTGATCGCCAAGGTGGCGGTCACCGACGGCCAGGAGGTGCAGGCCGGCGACGAGCTCTTCCGGATCGACGACCGCGAGGCGCAGGCGGCGCTGAAATTGGCCCAGGCCAATCTCGGCAAGGACCAGGCCTCGCTCGCCAATGCCAAGCGCCAGGTCGATCGCCTGACCCCGCTCGCGGCGAAGAACTTCACCACCAAGCAGGATTACGACGCTGCGACCACCCTGGTCGCGACCCTGCAGGCCACCATCGCCGCCGACCAGGCCGCGATCGACGCCGCGCGGGTGACGCTCTCCTACACCGTGATCACAGCGCCGATCTCCGGCCGGATCGGCACCGTGGTGCAGAAGCTCGGCAACTCGGTGCGCTCGGCGGATTCGACCGCGCTGGTCACCATCAACCAGCTGCAGCCGATCCTGGTCGCCTTCTCGATCCCGCAGGAGAGCATGGGCGAGCTGCAGCGCGCGCTCTCTGGCGGCAAGGTGCCGGTCTCGGTCACCATCCCCGACAGCAGCGCGCCCGCGCAACGGGGCGAGGTCTCCTATGTCGAGAATGCGATCGATCCCACCACCAACACGCTGTCGGTGAAGGCGCAGTTCCCCAACGCCGACGAGTTCCTCTGGCCGAGCCAGTTCGTCAACGTGGTGATGACCATCCGCGTCGATCCCGACGCAATCGTGGTGCCGACCGTCGCCGTGCAGATGAATCAGGAAGGCGCCTATGTCTGGGTGGTCAGGGACGACAGCACGGTCGAGCTGCGCCCGATCACCGTCGCCCGCCAGGTCGGCCAGGACATGGTGGTTGAGGGCGAGCTCAAGCCCGGCGAGAAGGTCGTGACCGAAGGCCAGCTCCGGTTGGAGAACGGCGCCAAGGTCGCGGTCTCCGCCGCGGTCGCGCCGGACCCGCAAGCCGAAACCTTGCCTGAAGGCGCGGTGAAGGTGGGCCAATGATCAGCCTGCCGGAGCTCTGCATCCGCCGGCCGGTGATGACATGCCTGCTCATGATCACCGTGGTGATGCTGGGCATCGCCGGCTACCGCCAGCTCCCCGTCGCCGCTTTGCCCCGGGTCGACTACCCGACGATCTCGGTCACCGCCTCGCTGCCCGGCGCCAATCCGGAGACCATGGCCTCGGCGGTGGCGACGCCGCTGGAGAAGCAGTTCTCCACCATCTCCGGCATCGACTCCATGAGCTCGACCAATACCCAGGGCTCGACCCGGATCACCCTGCAATTCGACCTCGACCGCGACATCGACGGTGCTGCGCTCGACGTGCAATCGGCGCTCAGCGTCGCGGCGCGCCGCCTGCCGACTGAGATGACCGACCCGCCCAGCTTCCGCAAGGTCAACCCGGCGGACCAGCCGATCCTGCTGCTGGCACTGACCTCCAAGACCTTGCCGCTCTCGGCCGTCGATGAATACGCGGAATCCTACATCGCGCAGCGGCTTTCGCTGCTGGAAGGCGTCGCCCAGGTGCTGGTGTTCGGCGCGCAGAAATTCGCCATCCGCATCAAGGTCGATCCCAACCAGCTTTCCTCGATGGGCGTCGGCGTCGATGAAGTGGAGAATGCGGTCGCCGCGGCCAATTCCAACGCGCCGGTCGGCGCCTTGAGCGGCGCGGAGAAGACCGCGACCCTGCAGGCGCCCGGCCAGCTTTCCGACGCGGCGCAGTACCGCGACCTGATCGTCGCCTATCGCAACGGCAATCCGGTCAAGCTCGGCGACATCGCGACCGTGGTCAACGGTGTCGAGAACGACAAGACCGCGAGCTGGTTCAATGGCGAGCGCTCGATCGTGCTGGCGATCCAGCGCCAGCCGGACGCGAATACCGTCGCGGTCATCGATTCCATCAAGAAGCTCTTGCCGCAGATCCAGAACGAGATCCCGCCCTCGGTCCATCTCTCCACCCTGGTGGACCGCTCGATCTCGATCAACGCCTCGGTCGCCGACGTGCAGTTCACCCTCGGCCTCACCATCGCCCTGGTGGTGATGGTGATCTTCCTGTTCCTGCGGAATCTCACCGCCACGATCATCCCGGCACTGGCCTTGCCGGTCTCGCTGATCGGCACCTTCGGCGGCATGTACCTGCTCGGCTATTCGATCGACAACCTCTCGCTGATGGCGCTGACTCTCTCGGTCGGCTTCGTGGTCGATGACGCGATCGTCATGCTGGAGAACATCGTCCGCCATGTCGAGAAGGGCGAACGGCCCTGGATGGCCGCGCTGCGAGGCTCGCGCGAGATCGCCTTCACCATTCTCTCGATCACCATCTCGCTGGTCGCGGTGTTCATCCCGGTGCTGTTCATGGGCGGCGTGGTCGGCCGGCTGTTCCGCGAGTTCGCCGTCACCATCAGCCTCACCATCCTGATTTCCGGCCTGGTCTCGCTGACCTTGACGCCGATGCTGTGCAGCCGCCTGCTCCGCACCCATCGCGAGGGCGAGCGGCATGGCCTGGTCTATCGCGGGCTGGAAGCCGGCTTCGATGCGATGCTGCGGGCCTATGCGGCGACGCTCGGCTGGTCGCTGCGGCACCGCTTCATCATCCTGCTGGTCACCTTCGCCTCGATCGGGGCCAGTGCCTGGCTGATCGTCGCGACCCCGAAGGGTTTCTTCCCGGAGGAGGATACCGGCCTGATCTCGGTCTCGGTGCAAGGCCCGCAGGACATGTCCTTCGCCGCCATGCTGCCGGCGCAGCAGCAGGTGGCGGAGATCGTGCGGGCGGATCCTGCCGTGGCCTATGTGAGCTCGACGGTCGGCACCTCGGGCTTCGGCGCCGGCGGCGAGAACAACGGCTCGATGTGGATCACCCTGAAGCCGCTCGGCGAGCGCGACGCCTCGGCGCGCCAGGTGATCCAGCGCCTGCGCGGCAAGCTCGCCGCACTGCCGAGCGTCAGCGTCTTCATGACGCCGATCCAGAACATCAATGTCGGCGGCCATTCCTCGCGCAGCCAGTATCAATACACCTTGCAGGCGGTCGAGTTCGACCAGCTGAAGAAGGTCGCCCAGGACATGGAAGAGCGCCTGGCGCAGCTGCCGATCCTGCAGGGCGTCAACTCCGACCTCGAGGTCGACAACCCGCAATACCTGGTCGATATCGACCGCGACCGCGCCGCGGCCTTGAACGTCACCACCGAGGCGATCCGCACCACGCTCTACGGCGCCTTCGGGTCGAGCCAGGTCTCGGAAATCTACAAGCCGACCAATTCCTATTCGGTCATCATGGAGGCGGTCCAGCCGCGGACGGTGAGCGAGCAGGCCTTGCGCGAGATCTACGTCCGCAGCACGGACGGCGCACTGGTGCCGCTGGATTCGGTGGCGAAGATCATCCGCCAGGCCGGCCCGCTCAGCGTCCAGCATCAGGGCCAGCTGCCGGCGGTCACCATCTCCTTCGATCTGGCGCCCGGGACCTCGCTCGGCGATGCGACCGAGGCGATCCGTGAGGTCGAGCGCGAGATGAAGCTGCCGGCCGGAATCTCGGGCAGCTTCCAGGGCACGGCGCAGGTGTTCCAGGATTCGATGAACGGCATGACCCTGCTGGTCCTGGCCGCGATCTTCGTCATCTACGTGATCCTCGGAATCCTGTACGAGAGCTTCATCCACCCGATCACCATCCTCTCCGGCCTGCCGGCGGCAGCTCTGGGCGCGCTGCTGACCTTGCTGGTGTTCGGCAAGGACCTCAACGTCATCGCGATCATCGGCATCGTCATGCTGATCGGCATCGTGAAGAAGAACGCGATCATGATGATCGACGTGGCGCTGGAGAAACGGCGCGAGGGCGCCGAGCCGGAGACCGCGATCCACGAAGCCTGCCTGCTCCGTTTCCGCCCGATCATGATGACCACCATGGCGGCGATCATGGGCACCCTGCCGATCGCGCTCGGCCACGGCGCCGGCGCCGAGCTCAGGCAGCCGCTCGGTCTCGCGGTGGTCGGCGGGTTGATCGTCTCGCAGTTGCTGACGCTCTACATCACGCCGGTGATCTACATATACTTCGAGCGGCTGGTGGGCATGTTCAGCCGCGGAGCCTCGGTGGCCCAGCCGGCCCCCGGCGAGTAGCTCACATCAGCCCGGCGTCGCGGGCGATCGCCAGCAGCGCGGTGCGCAGCAGCGGGTCGCCGTCGATCGCCGCGCTCTTGATGCCGATCGCATCCAGCGCCGAGACGTAGAGCTCGGTCATGCGCGAGGAACCGATCACCGCGACGCTGCCGCGGATACCGGCGGTGGCGTCGCGCAGCTCGGCGCCGATCAGGATCCCCGAGAGATAGGAGGCCAGCGCCTCTGGCGGCAGCTCGGCGAACAGGCCGAGGCTGCGCACGCTGAACAAGCGGTTGAGCAGCGCCCCGGCGCTGGCGCCCGCGCTGACGGCCAGGCCGCGGCGGAAGGCGTCGTCGTCATGCGGCGCGTCCTTCTGCATCAGCTGGGCGAGCGTGCCGCTGCTGCAGAGCTGCGAGAACAGCTCGCCGGTCATATAGGTGCGGAACGTCGCGAGACCGCCATCCTTGATCTCGGCCCATTTGGAATGGGTGCCGGGCAGGACGCAGAGCCGCGTCTCTTGCGCATGCAGCCACAGCCCGTAGAGCTGGCATTCCTCGCCGCGCATGACGTCCGGGCGCCCGTCCTCTCGGGCGGAGAGGCCGGGCGCGATGCGGATCGGGTGGCCGTCGAGATCGGGCAGGGCGACCAGGTTCCGGGGGAGGTCGCCAAACCTGGCGGGCGTCGCGACATAGGGCGCCTCGCGCCAGCCGAGCTTGCTGCCCACCATGCCGGCCATGACGACCGGCGCTTTCGGTGCAGCGGCCTGCAGCCAGTCGCCGATGAAGCCGCGGAACGACGCCTCGAAAGCGCGGTCTTTCACGCCGAGCAGGCCCTGGTCGTCCTTGCGCTGGTCGAGCACCTTGCCGTCGCGATCGACCGCCCAGGCGCGCCGGTTGGTGGTGCCCCAATCGGCGAAGATGGCGCTGATGCCGGTCATAGCCTAGAGGACGGCGACGCCACCATAGGCGAAGTCCTCCGCCGACTTCTTGGCCAGCGTGTTGCGCAGCGGGGCGCCGAACTCCTTCATCTCGATCTCGAACATGTCGCCGGGCTCGGTGCGGATGCCGTCGGCGAAGCTCAAGGTCGCGGCGCCGAAATAGTGGATATGCACGTCGCCGGGATGGCGGAACTGCGTGTATTTGAAGTGGTGGTATTCGAGATTGGCGATGGTGTGCGACATGTTCTTCTCGCCGGAGAGGAACGGCTTGGTCCAGATCACCTTGCCGTTGCGAATGAGGCGGCTGTCGCCGTCCACATGTTCCGGCAGCGCGCCGACGCGGAGCTCCGGGCCGATCGAGCAGGCGCGCAGCTTGGAATGCGCCAGCCAGAGATAGTTCACCCGCTCGGTCACGTGGTCGGAGAACTCGTTGCCGAGGCAGAAGCCGAGGCGGAACGGCTTGCCGTCGGGACCGACGACATAGAGGCCGACCACTTCCGGCTCCTCGCCGCCGTCCTGGGCGAAGGCGGGCATCGGGAAGGCGCCGCCCGGACGCACCAGCGCGGTGCCGTCGCCTTTGTAGAACCATTCGGGCTGCACGCCGGCGCCGGCACCCTTCGGCTTGCCGCCTTCGAGGCCCATCTTGAACATCTTCAGGGAGTCGGTGAGGTTCTCGTCGCCGGCGCCGAGCTTCACATGCATCTTGTCGCGCGCCTCCGCACTGCCGAGATGCGTGAGGCCGGTGCCGGTGATCCAGCAATGCGTCGGGTCGGAATGATCGAGCGGCGGCAGCACGCGGCCGCCGGCCAGCGCGGCCTCATAGTCGAAGCTCTCGCCGGCGCCGCGGCTTTCGACCTCGGCGGTCAGGCTGCGCTTCGCGGCGATGGCGCTCTGGGCGAGCTCGAGCATCGACTTTGCGCCGGGGACGACGGCGGGCTTGGCGCCATCGACGCGCGCCACCGCGCGGCTGGAACCGAGTTCAAGCTGGATGAGACGCATGGGCGAGTTCCTTCCGCGGGGGCTTAGGCTTTGCGCTTGTAATAGACGTCGAGGCAGACCGCGGCCAGCAGCACCAGGCCTTTGATCACCTGCTGCAAGTCGATGCCGATGCCGAGGATCGACATGCCGTTGTTCATGACGCCCACGATGAAGGCGCCGATCACCGCGCCGATGATCTTGCCGACGCCGCCGGTCGGCGAGGCGCCGCCGATGAAGCAGGCGGCGATCACGTCGAGCTCCATGCCCAGGCCCGCCTGCGGCGTGGCGCTGTTCAGGCGCGCGGTGAAAACCAGGCCGGCCAAGGCCGCCAGCACACCCATGTTGAGGAAGGCGTAGAAGGTCAGCCGGTCGGTGCGGATGCCGGAGAGCCGCGCCGCCTTCTCGTTGCCGCCCAGCGCGTAGATGCGCCGGCCGATCGTGGTATTCGAGGCGACGAAGGCGTAGAGCGTAATGAGGGCGAACATCACCACCAGCACGTTCGGCAGGCCGCGCGCGGAGGCGAGCAGGTAGGTGAGCCACAGGAAGCCGATCGCGATCAGCACGTTCCGGCCGACGAAGATGATGAACGGCTCCTCGGCCAGGTCGTGCTTCTGCTGGTTCACCCGCTCGCGGATCTTGAAAGTGATCAAGGCGGCGGTCACCAGAACGCCCGCGATCATCGAGAACCAGCTGAACGATGCCGGCAGGCCGATGGAAACCGAGAAGGCCTTGATGGCATCGTCGGTGTAGCTGGGGATGAAGCCGTTGGCCAGCAGCTGGAACCCGGTCGGGAAGGGGCCGTAGGAGGTGCCGCCCAGCACATAGAGCGACAGCCCGCGGAACACCAGCATGCCGGCCAGGGTCACGATGAAGGCCGGGATCTTGAGGTAGGCGACGAAGAAGCCCTGCGCCGCGCCGATCACCGCGCCGCAGACGATGCAGAGCAGGAACACCAGCGAGAAATCCCATTTCTGCTGGACGATCAGCACGCCGGCCAGCGCGCCGACGAAGGCGACGATCGAGCCGACCGAGAGGTCGATATGGCCGGCGACGATGATCAGCAGCATCCCCAGCGCCATGATCACGATGTAGGAGTTCTGCAGCACCAGGTTGGTGATGTTGACCGGCCGGAACAGGATGCCGCCGGTCGCGACCTGGAAGAACACCATGATGACGATCAGCGACAGCAGCAGCGCATAGTCGCGGATATTGTGCCGGATATAGGTCGCCAGCGAGACATGCGGCGCGCCGGAGGTGGCGACGGTGGTTTCCTGGGCCATGCTCAGTCTTCCCACGACTTCATGATCGTATGCATGATTCTCTCCTGGGACGCTTCCGCCACCGGCATCTCGCCGACGATGCGCCCGTCATTCATGACGTAAATGCGATCGGACATGCCGAGCAGCTCGGGCATCTCCGATGAAATCAGGATCACCGCCTTGCCGCTCTCGGCCAGGGCGTTGATGATGCCGTAGATCTCGTATTTGGCGCCGACATCGATGCCGCGCGTCGGCTCGTCCAGGATCAGCACATCCGGTCCGGTGAACAGCCACTTCGAGAGCACGACCTTCTGCTGGTTGCCGCCCGAAAGGTTCACCGTCTGCTGGAACACGCTGGAGCAGCGGATGTTGAGGTCCTTGCGGTATTTGTTGGCGACGATGATCTCGCGCTGCGCATCCACGACCGTATGCCTGGAGATGCCGTCGAGATTGGCCAGCGAGACGTTGCCCCGGATGTCGTCGATCAGCACCAGGCCGTAGGACTTGCGATCCTCGGTCACATAGGCGATGCCGGCGTCCATGGCCTTGTTGATGGTGGAGACGTCGACCGGCTTGCCGTGCATCAGCGCCTGGCCGCTGATCTTCTGGCCATAGGAGCGGCCGAACACCGACATCGCGAACTCGGTGCGCCCGGCGCCCATCAGGCCGGCGATCCCGATCACCTCGCCCTTCTTGACGTTGAGGTTGACGTTCTTGATCAGGTGCCGGTCGGCATGGACGGCGTGATGGACGTTCCAGTCTTTGACCTCGAAGATCACGTCGCCGGGATGCGCATGGCGGTCCGGATAGCGGTCGGTCAGCTCGCGGCCGACCATGCTCTTGATGATGCGGTTCTCGTCGATGCGCTCGGCGTGGCAGTCGAGATAATCGACCGTGCTGCCGTCGCGGAGCACCGTGACATTGTCCGCGACCTTCAGGATCTCGTTCAGCTTGTGCGAGATCAGGATCGAGGAAATGCCTTGCGCGCGGAATTCCTTCAGCAGCGCCAGCAGGGCATCGCTGTCGCTCTCGTTGAGGCTGGCGGTCGGCTCGTCGAGGATCAGCAGCTTCACGTCCTTCGACAGCGCCTTGGCGATTTCCACCAGCTGCTGCTTGCCGACGCCGATGGTGTCGATCTGGGTCTGCGGCGATTCCTGCAGCCCGACCTTCTTCAAGAGATCCTTGGTGCGCCGGAACGCGGCGTTCCAGTCGATGATGCCGGCGGTCGCGACCTCGTTGCCGAGGAAGATGTTCTCGGCGATCGAGAGCAGCGGGACCAGGGCCAGTTCCTGGTGGATGATGATGATGCCGACATGCTCGCTGTCGGCGATGCCGCGGAACTTCCGCTCCTCGCCGGCGAAGTGGATCTCGCCGTCGTAGGAGCCGTGCGGATAGACGCCGGAGAGGACCTTCATCAAGGTGGATTTGCCGGCGCCGTTCTCGCCGACGATGCCGTGGATCTCGCCTGCCTTCACGGAGAGATTGACGTTGCTGAGCGCCTTCACGCCCGGAAACGTCTTGGTGATCCCCCGCATCTCAAGAATGGCATTCATCAGTCGCCTGCGACCTCCGATCGCGAACCGTCAAAACAGCCCAAAACTCGCGGATTTCCTGGGTGTAACTTTGCCCCAACCCGCCGCCCTTTGCCAAGCAAAACGCGGCCAAAGGCGCGGATTTCGGGGCTTCTTAAACGAAGTCGGGCCCCGCTTGGCTGCGGGGCCCGACCGTCGAAGCAGCGATCCCGCGCTTACTGCGTGATCTCTTCCTTCTTGTAGTAGCCGCCATCGACCAGGATCTTCTCCCAGTTGGTGGCATCGACCGCGACCGGGGTCAGCAGGTAGGAGGGAACGACCTTGACCTCGTTGTTGTAGGTCTTGGTGTCGTTCACTTCCGGCTCCTTGCCGCTCATCACCGCATCGACCATCTGCACGGTCACCTTCGCCAGCTCGCGGGTGTCCTTGTAGATCGTCGAATACTGCTCGCCGGCGATGATCGACTTCACCGACGGGATCTCGGCGTCCTGGCCGGAGACCACCGGCATCTTCAGGTCGCCGCTGCCGTAGCCGACGCCCTTCAAGGCCGAGATGATGCCGATCGAGAGGCCGTCATACGGCGACAGCACCGCATCGACATGCTTGTCGGTGTAGAAGGCGGAGAGCAGGTTCTCCATGCGGGCCTGGGCGGTCGCCGCCAGCCAGCGCAAGGTGCCGACCTTTTCCATGCCCATCTGGCCGGACTGCACCACCAGCTTGCCGCTGTCGATGTAGGGCTGCAGGACCGACATCGCGCCGTCGTAGAAGAAGAAGGCGTTGTTGTCGTCCGGCGAGCCGCCGAACAGCTCGATGTTGAACGGACCCTTGCCGTCCTTCAGGCCGAGCTTGTCGACGATCGAGGTCGCCTGCAGCACGCCGACCTTGAAGTTGTCGAAAGTCGCGTAGTAATCGACGTTCGGCGACTTCTTGATCAGGCGGTCATAGGCGATGACCTTGATGCCGGCGTCATGCGCCTTCTGCAGCACGTCGGAGAGCGTGGTGCCGTCGATCGAGGCGATCACCAGGACCTTGGCGCCTTTGGTGACCATGTTCTCGATCTGGGCGAGCTGGGTCGGGATGTCGTCGCTGGCATACTGCAGGTCGGTGGTGTAGCCGAGCGCCTTCAATTGCTCGACCACGGCGTCGCCGTCGTGGATCCAGCGGGTCGAGGACTTGTTCGGCATCGCGACGCCGACCAGGCCCTTGTCCTGGGCCTGCGCGGTCGCGGTGAGGGCGAAGACGCCCAGCGCTGCAGCGGCCAGGATTGATTTCAGATGTTTCACGTATGTCCTCCCATCGGGATTGTGGGTGTTAGATCGCGTTTGAGTTGAAGGAGTTTGAGGCGGCCCGGCGGGCGCGGAGGCATCCAGATCCATCGATCCCGCCGGGCAAGCAGCGCGCGGCTTCGGATAATCGTGGTGCATCCCTCCCAAGGTCGTCTACGATGCCGCCGGCCCGTTCAACCGGGCTCTCTCAAAATGGCGTCGATAGGTCGCTACTATCATAGCCCATTTTGGGCCGCAACGACATTATGTATGACAATTCCCGAGGTTGTGATAACCTCCGGCGCAATCAATAACCACAAACTTTCTGGGACGGGGCGGTTTTGCGGTGCAATATGTATGACAATACCGGCATAGCCGCAACGCTGCGCCTGTTCTAGCCATGCGCCAGCTCAAAACGGCCGGCAAGGTTGCTGCGGTGCGCAAGAGCAGCCTGCACCACCAGGTCGCCCAGGACATCGGCGCGCGGATATTGCGTGGAGAGTTCGCTCCGGGCGATCTTCTTCCCAACGAGGCAGAAAGCTGTCGGGCCTATGGCGTCAGCCGCACCGCCGTGCGCGAAGCCATGAAGATGCTGACCGCCAAGGGCCTGATCATCTCGCGGCCGAAGATCGGCTCCCGGGTCCAGCCCAAGGAGTCCTGGAACCTGCTCGACCGGGACGTGCTGGTCTGGTACTGCGCCGCCGCCGAGCGCAGCCACTTTCTGGCGAGCATGCACCAGGTGCGCGACATCCTGGAGCCGGAGGCCGCGGCGCTCGCCGCCCTCAATCACACGCCGAGTCAGCTGAAAACCATCGAGCAGGCCCTGCACGGCATGCGGGATGCCACCGACCCCGCCGGCTGGAACGTGGCGGACGTGCAGTTCCACGTCGCCATACTCTGGGCGGCGGGCAACGAGCTGCTGGTGCCGTTCGGTTTCCTGATCGAATCCGCGCTCGGCACCATGTTCGATTTCACCGTGAAGCATAACCAGACCTGGCGCGACGCCTATTGGCTGCACGAGAACATCGTGACGGCGATCCGCAAGCGGCGGCCGGAAGCCGCCCGCAAGGCGGTGCGCGCTCTACTTGCGGATACCGGGGCAGTGCTGGCACAACAGGCCCGGGATAGCAGCCGCGAGAAGCGGCGGGCGAAACCGAAGGTCAAGAAATAGGCCGCCTGCCGGGCGACCTGCCAGCAGCATCCCCCAGCATCGTTCGAGGCAAGCATGGATTTATCGAAACTGGCCCGCCATCCGGGCCTCAAGGGCCGCAGCGTGTTCGTCACCGGCGGCGGCTCCGGCATCGGCGCGGCGATCGTCGAAGCCTTCGTCGATCAGGGCGCCAAGGTCGCCTTCGTCGATATCAACGCCGAAGCCAGCGAGAAGCTGGTCGCGGCGCTGAAGGCGCAATATGGAAACGCGCCCTTGTTCATCAAATGCGATCTCACCGACATCCCGGCGCTGCAGGCCGCGGTCGCGCAGGCCGGCAAGGCGAACGGCGACCTCTCGGTCCTGGTCAACAACGCCGCCAACGACCAGCGCCACAAATGGGAAGAGGTGACGCCGGAATATTGGAACGAGCGGCTCGCGGTCAACCTCAGCCCGACCTTCTTCACCATGCAGGCGGCGGCGCCGCAGATGAAGCGCGCCGGCGGCGGCTCGATCGTCAACTTCGGCTCGATCAGCTGGAAGCTGGCGATGGGCGGCATGGCGGCCTACACCGCGTCGAAGGCGGCGATGCATGCGCTCAGCCGCGGCATGGCCCGCGATCTCGGCCCGGACCGGATCCGCGTCAATACCGTGCTGCCCGGCTGGATCATGACCGAGCGGCAGAAGACGCTCTGGCTCACCCCCGAGGCCGACGCGATGCGCGACGCCGCGCAATGCCTGAAGGACAAGATCCAGCCGATGGATGTCGCGCGCCTGGTGCTGTTCCTCGCTTCCGATGATTCCCGGATGTGCACGGCGCAGGAATTCACCATCGACGGCGGCTGGGCCTGATCTGACTACTCCGCGCTGCGCGCCTTTACCTCGTCGACGACCGGCCGCGTGGCGCGGTGGCCGGTCACCTCGGCGCCGGCATCGGCGCTGAGCGGCAGATAGAACAGCAGCGACGTGCAGGCGATGGCGCCGACCAGGAAGAAGGCCGGTGGGAAATCGGCCGCGGTGATCGCACCCGCGCCGTGCAGCGCGATGGTGAAATGCAGCGCCATGGCGCCGATCCCGACGCCGACGCTCAATGACAATTGCTGGCCGATCGAAGAGAAGCTGGAGGCCTGGCTCATCCGCGGCTGCGGGATGTCGGACATGGTCAGCGTGTTGATGCCGGTGAATTGCAGCGAGCGGAAGAAGCCGCCCGCCAGCAGCAGGCCGAGGATCACCCAGCCCGGCGTGGTCGGCGTGAAGAAGCCATAGACCGCGACGAAGGCGCCCGAGAGCACCGCATTGGCGATCAAGGTGCGGCGGAAGCCGAAGCGGCGCAGCACCGGGCCGGCGGTCGCCTTCATCAGCATCGCACCCGCAGCGCTGGCGAAGGTGAGCAGGCCCGAATGAAACGGCGATAGGCCGAAGCCCAATTGCAGCATCATCGGCAGGATGAAGGGCAGGGCGCCGATCGCGATCCGGAACAGGAACCCGCCATAGACCCCGGCGCGGAAGGTCGGGATGGTCAGCAGCCGCAAGTCGACGATCGGATGCGGGTTGCGATAGGCGTAGCGGACATAGGCGGCGATCGACGCCGCGCCGGTCGCCAACAGGGCAATCACGATCGGTGTCGGCAAGGTGCCGCGGCCGACCGATTCAAAGCCGAAGATCAAGCCCGTGAAGCCGATGGCCGTCATCATGAAGCCGTAGGTGTCGAACGGCCGGATATTCTTCTCGCGCACATTCTCGATGAACAATGTCACCAGCGTGATGCCGAGGATGCCGATCGGGATGTTGATCCAGAAGATCCAGCGCCAGGACACATAGGTCGCAAGGAAGCCGCCGACCGGCGGGCCGATCACCGGCCCGATCAGCGCCGGCAGGGTGAGGTAGGCCATCGCCCGCACCAGTTCGGACTTCTCAACCGAGCGCAGCAGGACCAGGCGCCCGACCGGCACCATCATCGCGCCGCCGATCCCCTGCAGGATGCGCGCGCCGATGAACTCGAACAGCGAGGTCGACAGGCCGCACAGGATCGAGCCCAGCATGAAGATCGCGATCGCGGCGCGGAACACATGCCGCGCGCCGAAGCGATCGGCGATCCAGCCGGAGGCGGGGATGAACACGGCGAGGCTCAGCAGATAGGACGAGATCGCGAGGTTGAGCCGGATCGGATTCTCGCCGAGCGACTGCGCGATCGCCGGCAGCGCGGTGGCGAGCACCGTGGAATCCAGGTTCTCCATGAACAGCGCCGTCGCGACAATCAGCGGAACCAGGATGGGGCGGGGTATGCTGGACGGCATCACAACGGAATGGATCGGGGGAATGGAAATCGGGGCGTGCAGGTTCATATAAGAATAGAACGCGCGAGTTCCACTTGTCCTGCGAATATCGGGCCGATGCCATGCCGCCGGCGCGGGGAACCGCCGCTGCTGCAAGCTCTGGGTTTTAGCGGCTTTTCGGGAAATTCGCCGAGGGGCGCTGGGCAATTGGGTCCGGGCGGAAATGGGGCTCTCCGCCGGATACCCAATCGCCGATCAAACCACCGCGTCCGGTGCGAAACGGCGTTGGTGCGGTGTGAAAGGCGAAGCCATCGCGGGGCTTCGCCGCTGCATCACATCACGGCTTCCTTGGTGGCCTTGGACGGCCGGAAGCGGAACTTCTTGGAAGCCGCGATCTTGATCGCTTCGCCGGTCTGCGGATTGCGGCCCATCCGGGCGGCGCGCTTCGCGACCACGAAGGTGCCGAGCGTGGTGCGCACCGGCTCCTTCTTCGACGTCTTCGTCACGGTATCGAAGAACGCCTCGACGACGGCTTTGCAGTCCTTGAGGGGGAGGCCGGTCTTCTTCTGCACGGCCGCGAGCATGTCACGCTGGTTCATGATAGACACCTGTTGATTGGCGAAGAGCGAATCGCCCACTGCGACTTTAGGCTAACGAATCCGCCGATTTGCAGCAATCGGATGGCGCGGGATCGTGCGGCGAATGCGCGCTCGCCGCGACTCGGCCTGTGCATTGCGAAACGGACAGCGGAGCGTGTACTGTCGCGGTCGGAAAAAACTCCCGGCGTTGGGATCACCCCGAGGTTCTGAAGGTGTGATCCGAAGTACTGGAAACAATGGTGCCCAACAAAGCGAAGAAGCGCGAGCCGCTGCGTCGATCGCCGCCTTCCAAGCGCAACAAGGGCGCGCCGGATGCGGCGAAGAAGGCCGACGCCAAGCTCGATTTCCAGGATCCGCATCACGTCAGTGCGCAGCGCAACAGCCTCGAACTGGCGATCGGCCACGAGGTGCGCGACTTCCGGCGCAAGCTGAACATGACGGTCGCCGAGCTCGCGGCCATGGCCGGCATGTCCACCGGCATGCTGTCGAAGATCGAGAACGGGCAGACCTCGCCGTCGCTCGCGACCCTGCAGGAACTCTCCAAGGCGCTGCAGGTTCCGGTCACCGCCTTCTTCCGGAAGTTCGAGGAGGAGAAGGACGCGACCTATGTGAAGGCGGGGATGGGCCTCACCATCGAGCGCCGAGGCACCCGCGCCGGCCACCAATACCAGCTGCTCGGCCATTCCTTGAGCCGCGACCTCGCGGTCGAGCCCTATCTCATCACTTTGACCAAGGACTCCGACGTCTTCCCGGTGTTCCAGCATGACGGGATCGAGTTCATCTACATGCTGGAGGGCGAGGTCGGCTACCGGCACGGCGACCGGCTCTATCAGCTCACCCCCGGCGACAGCCTGTTCTTCGATTCCGATGTGCCGCATGGGCCGGAGCAGCTGAAGAAGCTGCCGATCCGCTTCCTCTCGATCATCACCTATACCCGCGCCGACCGCGGCTGAAGCGGATTGCCCGCGACTTTCCTGCCAGGAAAAATTGTTTCCTGATACTTGAAATCGGGCCGGAGGCTGCGCTAATATCCTGCAGCTTTTTTGCCTGATGGGAGCAATGCCATGTGCGGCATCGTCGGCCTCTTTCTGAAGAACCCCAAGCTCCAGCCGGCGCTCGGGAAGCATCTCGAGACCATGCTGGTCGGCATGACCGAGCGCGGGCCGGACAGCGCCGGCATCGCGGTCTATCACTCGGCGGTGCCCAAGGGGCAGAGCAAGATCACCCTGTTCAACGCCGACACGACCTATCACTGGCACAAGCTGGCCGGCGATCTCGCCGACGCGCTCAACGTCGAGACCGACATCGACCAGAAGGGCAACCATGCCCGCCTGGTCGCGCATTGCCCGGAAGACCGGGTGTTGCCCTGGATCCGCGCTAACCATCCGGACGTGCGGATCATGGGCTACGGCCAGCTCATGGAAGTCTATAAGGACATGGGCCTGCCGGCGGATGTCGCGGCCAAGTATGGCCTGGCCGGCATGGAAGGCAGCCACGCCATTGGTCACACGAGAATGGCGACCGAGAGCGCCGTCACCACCGAGCATTCGCATCCCTTCACCCCGGCGTCGGACATGTGCCTGGTCCACAACGGCTCGCTCTCCAACCACAACAACTTGAGGAAGTGGCTGAGGAAGCAGGGACAGGAGTTCGAGACCGACAACGATTCCGAAGTTGCCGCGCGCTACTTCGCGCACCGCCTGAAGGAAGGCGCAAGCTTGAAGGAAGCGATGGAAGCGGGCTTAAGCGATCTCGACGGCTTCTTCACCTTCACCATGGGCACCAAGGACGGCTTCGCGGTCCTGCGCGACGCGGTCGCATGCAAGCCGGCCGTGCTGGCCGAGAACGACGACTGGGTCGCCATGGCCTCCGAGTTCCGCAGCCTCGCCTATCTCCCGAACATCGAGAAGGCGAAGATCTGGGAGCCGGCGCCCGCCACCGTCTACACCTGGTCCCTCCATTAAGGCGCGCCTCACTTGAACACGATCGATCTCGAGAAGACCCCGCTCCGCGAAGTCAACCAGCGGCTCCAGGGTCTCCCCGCCGAGACCAATGAGCGGCTCTGGAAGCTCACCAACCCGCATGGCGAGCATGCCTGCGCGGTCGGGCTGACGGCGCCGATCGAAGTCCATATCGAAGGCCATATCGGCTATTACTGCGCCGGCATGAACCAGAAGGCCAAGGTGGTGATCCACGGCCAGTGCGGCGTCGGCGTCGCTGAGAACATGATGTCCGGCGAGGTCGTGGTGAAGGGCACCGCCTCCGCGGCCGCCGGCGCCACCGGCCAGGGCGGCCTCCTGGTGATCGAGGGCGATGCGGGCACCCGTTGCGGCATCTCGATGAAGGGTATCGACATCGTGGTCAAGGGCTCGGTCGGTGCGATGAGCGCCTTCATGGCCCAGTCCGGCGCGCTGGTGGTCTGCGGCGATGCCGGGGCCAACCTCGGCGATTCGATCTACGAGGCCAGGCTCTATGTCCGCGGCAAAGTGGAGAGCCTCGGCGCCGATTGCGTCGAGAAGAAGATGACGCCGCACCATCTCGCCAAGCTCGCCCGGCTGCTCCAGGCCGCCGGCGTCGAAGCCGATCCCAAGAGCTTCAAGCGCTACGGCTCCTCGCGCAAGCTCTACAACTTCCACATCGACAACGTCGATGCCTACTGACGAAGGCCGCACATGAGCGATCGCGCCAACCCCACCCCGTTCTACACGCCGCCGCGCCCCTCGGCGACGTTCGATGCCCATTCGATCGCCGAGATCCACCGCGCCGCGGCGACCGGCATCTATGACATCCGCGGCGCCGGCGCCAAGCGCAAGGTTCCGCATTTCGACGACCTGCTGTTCCTCGGCGCCTCGATCTCGCGCTATCCGCTGGAAGGCTACCGCGAGAAATGCGCGACCAACGTCACGCTCGGCACCCGCTATGCGAAGAAGCCGATCGAGCTCAAGATCCCGGTCACCATCGCCGGCATGAGCTTCGGCTCGCTGTCCGGCGCCGCCAAGGACGCACTCGGCCGCGGCGCCTCGATCATGGGCACCAGCACCACGACCGGCGACGGCGGCATGACGCCGGAGGAGCGCAAGTCCTCGAAGACCCTGGTCTATCAGCTCTTGCCCTCGCGCTACGGCATGAACCCCGACGATCTCCGCAAGGCCGATGCGATCGAGGTGGTGATCGGGCAGGGCGCCAAGCCCGGCGGCGGCGGCATGCTGCTCGGGCAGAAGATCACCGAGCGCGTCGCCAAGATGCGGAATCTCCCGATCGGCATCGATCAGCGTTCCGCCTGCCGGCATCCCGACTGGACCGGCCCGGACGATCTCACCATCAAGATCCACGAGCTGCGCGAGATCACCAACTGGGAGAAGCCGATCTACGTGAAGGTCGGCGCGACGCGGCCCTATTTCGACACCGCCTTGGCGGTGAAGTCCGGCGCCGACGTGGTCGTGCTCGACGGCATGCAGGGCGGCACCGCGGCGACCCAGGACGTGTTCATCGAGCATGTCGGCCTGCCGATTCTGGCGGCGATCCGCCCGGCGGTGCAGGCGCTGCAGGATCTCGACATGCACCGTAAGGTGCAGCTCATCGTCTCCGGCGGCATCCGCAATGGTGCCGACGTGGCGAAATGCCTGGCGCTCGGCGCCGATGCGGTCGCGATCGGCACCGCCGCGCTGATCGCGCTCGGCGACAACGACCCGAAATGGGAAGAGGAATACAGGAAGCTGGGCTCGACCGCCGGCTGCTATGACGACTGGCATGAAGGCCGCGATCCGGCCGGCATCACCACCCAGGATCCGCAGCTGGCTGCCCGGCTCGATCCGGAGAAGGCCGGCCACCGCCTGGCGAATTATCTCGCCGTCCTCACCATGGAGGCGCAGATCATCGCCCGGGCCTGCGGCAAGAGCCATCTGCACAATCTGGAGCCGGACGATCTCGTGGCGCTGACCGTGGAATCCGCGGCGATGGCGCGGGTGCCGCTGGCGGGGACCAACTGGATTCCGGGACAGGACAAATACTGATCACTTCCACGATGGCGTAACAGGGAGACGCCGCGCGACCAGCGACGCGGCGCCGAAAAGCAAGAGGGGACCATGGCGACCGATCTCGCGAAAATCGCGAAAGAGCGAAAGATCAAGTATTTCCTGATTTCCTACGTCGATTTGTTCGGCGTGCTGCGCGCGAAGCTCTCGCCCGCTGCCGCGATCGGCGCGATGCAAAGGGACGGCGCCGGCTTTGCCGGCTTCGCCACCTGGCTCGACATGACGCCGGCCCATCCCGATCTCTTCGCCAAGCCCGACCCGGAAAGCCTGATCCAGCTGCCCTGGAAGCCGGAAGTGGGCTGGCTGGCGAGCGACCTCTGGATGGACGGCAGGCCGGTCGCCGACAGCCCGCGCGCTTTGCTCAAGCGCAAGATCGCCGAGGCCGAGAAGAAGGGCCTCCGCATGAAGAGCGGCGTCGAATGCGAGTTCTTCCTGATCACGCCGGACGGCAAGGCGATCGCCGACGGCGCCGACACCCAGGACAAGCCCTGCTACGACCAGCAGGCCCTGATGCGGCGCTATGACGTCATCACCGAGATCTGCGACAGCATGCTGGCCTTGGGCTGGAAGCCCTATCAGAACGACCACGAGGACGCGAACGGTCAGTTCGAGATGAACTGGGAATATGACGACTGCCTGCTGACCGCCGACCGCCATGTCTTCTTCAAATACATGGCGCGCTCGATCGCCGAGAAGCACGGCATGCGCGCGACCTTCATGCCGAAGCCGTTCTCGAACCTGACCGGCAACGGTTGCCACGCCCATGTCTCCTTCTGGGACAAATCCGGCAGGGCCAACCTGTTCGGCGACCCGAAGGGCGAGCTCGGTCTCTCGAAGACCGCCTACAAGGCGCTGGGCGGCATCCTGCACAATGCCGACAGCCTCTGCTCCTTCTTCAACCCGACGGTCAATTCCTACAAGCGCATCAACGCGCCGCGCACCACCTCCGGCGCCACCTGGTCGCCCTCAAGCATCACCTGGACCGGCAACAACCGCACCCACATGATCCGGGTGCCCGATGCCGGCCGCTTCGAGATCCGCCTCGCCGACGGCGCCACCAACCCCTACCTGTTGCAGGCCGGCATTCTGGCGGCGGGCCTGGACGGCATCGCCAACAACCGCGATCCCGGCAAACGGCTCGACATCAACATGTACACCGAAGGCCACACGGTGAAGAACGCGAAGAAGCTGCCCTTGAACCTGCTGGACGCGCTGCGCCTCACCGACAAGTCGAAGTCGGTGCGCGAGCAGTTCGGCGACAGCTTCGTCGACAGCTACATCAAGATGAAGACCGACGAGTGGAACAGCTTCACCAAGCACCTGACCGAATGGGAACGCGCCAACACTCTGGATTGTTGAAAGCGGCTCCGTTCTTCCCCTTCCCCCTTCAGGGGGAAGGACGGGATGGGGGTGCGTCTAATGCGCCTCGCTCTTCGCCGGCGCGGTCCTGGGCTTGGAGAGCAGCGGGATGGCCAGCAGCCCGGCGATGAAGATCGCCGCCATCACCAGCTGGGTGTCGGCGAGCGTGAGCGTCTCGGCCTGCTGGCGAACCAGCCGCGCCAGCAGCTTGACGCTGGCGAGTGAGCTGGAATCGCCCAGCGCCTCGCCCATCGCACCCTGGGCACCGTCGAGATAGGCCTGCAGGTTCGGGTTGCTCGGCGTCAATCCCTCGACCAGCCGCGCCCAATGCAGCGCGAAGCGGTCGTTGATGATGGTGTTGATCCCCGCCAGCCCGATCGCGCCGCCCAAGTTTCGCATCAGGTTGTAGAGGCCGCTGGCGTTCTTCAGTCTTGCAGGAGGAAGCGTGCCGAGCGCCACCGCGTTGATCGGGATGAACAGGAACATCAGCGCGAAGCCGCGCACCGCCTGGGGTACGAAGAATTCCCAGAAGCCCCATTCCGAGGTCATGTAGGTCTGCAGCCAGACGCCGCCGCCGAACATCAGCAGGCCGAAGGCGAGCATCACCCTGAGGTCGAGCTTGCCGGCGAGCCGGCCGGCGATCGGCGCCGACATGAACTGGAAGACGCCGGTCACGAACATGATCTGGCCGATCTGCAGCGCGTTGAAGCCGCGCACCTGGCCGAGGAAGACCGGTGTGAGATAGGTCGAGCCGTAGAGACCGATGCCGATGATGAAGCTGTACATGCAGCCCAGCGCAAAATTCTTGTCGGCGAAGCCGCGCAGATCGACGATCGGCGCGCGGTAGGTGAAGCTGCGCCAGAAGAACAGCACGGCGAACAGCGCCGCGACTGCGGCGGCGTTGCGGATGGCCGCGTCCTCGAACCAGTCCTGGCGCGGGCCTTCCTCGATCGCGTATTGCATGCAGCCCAGGAACACCGCCATCAGCAGCAGGCCGGTATAATCGAAGTCCTTCAGCAGCGACTTGTCCGACTTGTCGAAATCGACCAGCAGCCAGACGCCGACGGAGACGACGATGCCCGGCAGCAGGTTCGCCAGGAACAGCCAGTGCCAGGAGAAGGTCTGGGTGAGATAGCCGCCGAGCGTGGGGCCGAGCGTCGGCGCCATGGTCGCGACCAGGCCCATCAGCACCGAGAGGAAGTTGCGCTTCTCCGGCGGGAACACGATGAACGACGTGGCGAAGACCGTCGGGATCATCGCGCCGCCCAGGAATCCCTGCAGCGCCCGGAAGATGATCATCGAGTTGATGTCCCAGGCCAGCGCGCACAAGGCCGAGGTCAAGGTGAAGCCTGCCGCCGCGATCGCGAAGAAGACCCGCGTCGACATCAGCCGCGAGAGGATGCCGGTCAGCGGGATCATCACCACCTCGGCGATGAGATAGGAGGTCTGCACCCAGCTGATCTCGTCGGCGCTGGCGGCAAGGCCGGCCTGGATCTCGGCGATCGAGCTGGAGACGATCTGGATGTCCAGGATCGCCATGAACATCCCGAACACCATGATCATGAACCCGACCCAGTCGCGGGTGGTGAGCGGCCGGTTCATGATCTAAGCCCTCCCCCAACTTTGGGGGAGGGTTGGGTGGGGGTGCGACAACCGCGCTGCATCGGACGACCCGCTTACTTCTGGTCGCTGGCGACGGCGGCGCCGAACAGCAGCCCGCCCGCGGCGATCTTCGGCGCCTGGTCTTCGCCCGAAACCTTGGGCCCGGTGCGGGTGTCGACATCGACCACCACCGAGAGGCCGGGGCGCAGCAACCCGTGCAGCGGGTTGTTCTCCGGCAGCTGGATCCGCACCGGCACGCGGCGGACGATCTTGGTGAAGTTGCCGGTCGCATTCTCCGCCGGCAGCAGGCTGAACTCGGCGCCGCTCGCGGGCGCGAAGCTCTCGACCGTGCCGATCAGCTTCTCGCTCGGAAAGGCATCGACCGAGATCGCAACCTCCTGGCCCGGCCGCATGCGGTCGAGCTGGGTCTCCTTGAAATTGGCGACCACATGGACGTCGGTCGGCACCAGCGACAAGAGCTGCGAGCCCGCCTTCACATACTGGCCGACCCGCACGCCGCGATTGCCCACGACACCGTCGATCGGTGCCTTGATCACGGTGCGGTCGAGATTGATCTCGGCGAGCTTCAAGGTCGCGGCGGCTTCCATCTGCTTGGCCTCGGCTTCCTTGCGTGAGGCCTGGTAGACGCCGAGCTGGGTCTGCTCGGCGGCCAGTTGCGCCGAGGTCTCGGAGACGGCGGCCTGCGCCTTCACGTAAGCGGCGGTCGCCTCGTCGAGATCCTGGGTCCCGATCACCTTGCTCTCGATCAGCTTCTTGTAGCGGTCATAGACCGTCTTCGCGCGGGTCAGCTCGGCGCCGGCGCTGCGCTGCTGGGCGACGATCTGGTCGATCTTGGTCTGCTGCCAGGTGATCTGGCTGTCGATCGTCCCGATCGACGCGGCCGCGGCGGCGAGCGAGGCCGCGGCCTCGGCGACCTTGGCGCGGAAATCGTCGCTCTCGATCGTGACCAGCAGGTCACCGGCCTTGACCGCCTGGTTGTCGCCGACCGCGACGCTGGCCACCTTGCCCTCGACCAGCGGGCTCACCACCGAGATGTCGCCCTCGACATAGGCGTTGTCGGTGCCCTCCTGGAATCGGCCGGTCTTCCACCAATAGGCTCCACCGCCGACCGCCCCGGCTGCTACAATCAGCATCAGGAGAAGACGAATCGTAAGCTTGGCCATGGCGGATATCCTTTCCTCGTCAGAGGCTTAGTCGGTTTCAGGGAGTAAAACTGAACCGTACAGTTTAGTCTTGACGGAGAATGGTGGCCGGACTACCTAGAGTCAAGCGCGAACTGAACCGTTCAGTTCAGTGGACTATGCGCTGCGTCACAGTTTGGACAGCTGCCTTGGAGTGAGAGAATGAGTTCCGCCCCCCTGGCGCAACCGGCCGCCGAGACCTTCGCCCCCTCGGCCGGACGCCGCCCGGAGAAGACCGAGGCGATCCTGGACGCCGCCGGCCAGCTGTTCCGCGAGCATGGCTACGGCGCGGTCAGCATGGACCAGATCGCCCGCGAGGCCGGCGTCTCCAAGGCCACCGTCTACGCCCATTTCGAGAGCAAGGACCGCCTGTTCGCTTCGATGGTCCACAATGCCTGCCGCGTCTACGCCGAGGGCCTGATGCCGGCGCTGACCGAGATGGAGGATGTGCGCGAGGCGCTGACCCAGATCTGCCGCGAGATCGAACGCTTCCTGCTGGCGCCGAAGACGCTCGGCATCTACCGCGTGATCATCGCCGAGGGCCCGCGCTTCCCCGAACTGGTCCAGGCCTTCGTCGAAGCCGGGCCCTTGCCGTTCCGCAAGATGCTGGCCGCCTTCTTCGAAGCCAACAACCGGCGGGGCACGCTCGACGTCCCCAACCCACGGCTCGCCGCCCATCAACTGATCTGGCTGGTGCGCGGCCCGCTTTACCTGCAGCGCATGCTCGATCTCGGCGACCTGGTGAAGGACGAGCCGAGCGCCGACGACGTCGTCGCCGGCGCGGTCGAGATGTTCATGAAAGGCTACGCGCCGAAGCTGGCGCGCTAGCCCTTCCGGATCCGCACCAGCCCCAGCTTCGCCAGCCAGAGCAGGCTCCGCGCGCGATAGCTCTGGGATTCGCGCGGCCCGTCCTGCGCGATCTCAGCGACCGAGCGGCTGCCGCCCTTCAGCGTCTCCATCACGCGGTGCATCTCCGCGGCCGGCGGGTTGACCGCCCGGGCGAAGCTGATCAGCGCCGAGCTGGTGACGCCGTCGAAGGTGGCGGGCGTCGCGCCCGGCGCCAGCTCGATCTTGTCGTCCGGGCCCAAGGTCGACGTCGCATAGGAAGCGAAGGCCTGGAAGGGATCGGCGCGGGTCGGCTGCACCGGCTGCCCGGCGACGCGCGGCACGGATTCCGCCGCGCTCCGCCGGCGCGCGGCGAGCTCGGCCCAGAGCTGCTGGTACTGGTGGATGACGACGCGCCAGTCGAACTGCGCCACCGCGCGTTCGCGCGCCGCCGCACCCATCCGCCGGCGCAACTCGGGATCATGGGCGAGCCGCGCATAGGCCGCGGCGCAGGCCTCGGGATCGATGGCGACGAACTGGCTGGTGAAGCCGCAATAGTGGTCGTAGTTGTCGAGCTGGTTGGCATGGCGGTCGGCGAGATCCTCCGACCAGCCGGGCGGCGGCATGACGGTCGCCACCCGGATGCCGTCGACCCCGTCGCGGACGGTATCGCGATAGCCGTTCCAATCGGTCACCACGCTCGGCAATCCGGCGGCCATGCCCTCGACCGGCGCCAGTCCGTAGGTCTCCTGGATGTTGTCGGAGAGCGAGGTGAAGATGTCGGCGGCGGCCCAGGCCTGGTCCCGCGCCACGGCGTTGCGGCCGTCGACGAAGAGGCAGCGCACCGAGGGGCAGAAGGTCGCGGCCCCCGACCTGAACGCCTTCTCGATGAACTCGTTGGCGAACCAGCCGGCCTGCAGCAGGTGGATCTTCCGCTGCGGCATCGTGCGGGCGAGGCGCTCCAGCCCCAGATACATCGGCAGCGGATGCGCCTTGGCGTGAAAGCTGAGGCGCCCGACGAACAGCACCACGATGTCGTCCTCGCCGATGCCGAGCGCGGCGCGGCCCTGGCCGCGCTTCGCGGCATCGGGCGTGAAGCGCGCGGTGTCGATGCCGAGCGGGATGACGGGGAGCTGCGGCCGCGGAAACTTCTGCGCCCCGAAACGCGCGCCCAGGAACTCGGCCTGGGCGTCGAGCACGAAATCCACGGTCTGCTTCACCACCGTCGAGGTGCAGATCAACGCATCCCAGTCCTGCGCCGGGGAGAGCTGCAGGCCGGAGATCCAGTCCATGGCGCCGGCCGAGGCGGTGGTATGGGTGATGCCGACGATCGAATAGGCGCGCTGGTCGAAATGTCGCCGCCGCCAGGCATGCAGCGAGACCGAGGGATCAGGGAGATAGAGCGTGCCGGGCTCGGCCGGCGCGCGCGCGTCTATCTCGTTCAGCCACTGCACCGGCCGCGTATTGCCGCTGGCCTTGACCGCGGCGTTGAAGTGGTCGGCCTGCTCGCGCCGTGGCGCGTAGCAATAGAGATTGTCGACATCGGCATGCTGCACGAAGCCCTTGAGGAAGCCCTCGCCGGCGGCCTGCCTTCCCATCAGCCGCGGCCCGCTGGTCTCGAAGCCTTCCGGGCGATAGAGAATCGCCGCATTCGCGCCCTGTGCCATGTTCTGCTTCCCCCCAGTCCCTGGCGTGACAATAGCCAGCGCCGCTCGACGGGCGAAGGGAGAAGTTGCAGCGCTGTGACGATGGTCGCCCGAGGGCTGTCAGGAGGCGACGCGCAAGGCGGGCCCGGAATTAGATCTTGCTGTGCGCCGGGCCTGTCGGCCTTCGAGCAGGGCGCGGTCCTCGTGGAACAGCCGGATGATCGCATCCATCACCGCCCGCACCCGCGGCAAAGCGCGGAGATCGCGATGCACCAGCAGCCATTGCTCGGCGACCACTTCCTTCAGCGGCGCGATGCGGCGTAAGGCAGGGTCGGGATCGGCGAGATAGCAGGGCAGCACCGCGAGCCCGGCGCCGCTGCGGGTCGCCTCGGCCAGGATCTGCCAGTCGTTGGTACGGATGACCGGCCGCTTGTCTTCCAGCAGGTCGTGGATCCAGGCCTGGCCCGGCATATAGGCATGCTCTTCGTCGAAGCCGATCCAGTTCATCTTGCGCAAGGCCTCGCCCGAGGTGCCGCCGACCGCGAGATCGGCCGCGCCGTAGATCGCATAGCTCGCCGACCCGAGCTTGCGGGTCACGATCGAGGCGAGCTCCGGCACCTTGTCGCGGATCATCAGGTCCGCTTCGCGCCGCGAGAGGTTGGCCAGCGTATGGGTGGCCACCAGCTCGAACTCGATGCAGTTCAGGTTGTGCCGCAGCCGCGGCAGGTTGCGCGCGAGATAATCGGTGATCGCCTCGCCGGCGGAGATCCGCACCGTGCCCAGCGTGTCGCCGTTCATGCCGGCGCTGCGGCGGTGGATCGAGGCCGCCGCTTCCTCCATCGCCTGCACGTCGCCGAGCAGCGCCTCGCCCGCCGCGGTCAAGACGAAGCGATCGGGCAGCCGATCGAACAGCCGCGCCCCGACGGTGGCCTCGAGCTGCTTCACCCGCCGCGCCACCGTCGGATGGCTGACATTGAGCTTCTTGGCCACCGCGGTGAGCTTCCCCTCGCGCGCCAAGGCCAGAAAGATCCGCAGGTCGTCCCAGTTCTCGAACATGGCCGAAGTCTAGCTCCGATCGCGGCAACTACCCTGAACAAATTTGTACAGCGGTGGTTCGGTTTTGTCGAACTGTGAACGTGGGCGTACAGCGCAATCGCAACGCCGCGGATCATCACGAAGGTTCTCCCCATTCCCCTCCCCCGATCTCGGGGGAGGGGGTGCTAACTTCCACGGCCCTTCAGGAGCGGACATCTGTCGTCTCGCTGGTTTTCAAGCAGAACGCTGGTTAGGGCTTATCCAGCTTAAAGAATAGCGGCGGATTCTCGCAGCCTCCATTCGTGACGCAGTCGATCCACTTCCTCAAAATATTGGCGTGAGATTCGTTGCGCTCTCTGCGGCATTGGCTGGAAAGCTGCCCGCTCATGCTCCCGCCGACTTGAGCACTCGGTTCCCGATTACAAATCGCTTCTCGATAGCCGCACCAAGCGTTCGCCGCCTCCGTGAAAGCGACTCTTTCCTGAGGATCGTCCATGGTGGCGAGAGCCTCGTCGTTGGCCTTCGCCAATACCGCCTCTGAAAGAAACAAGTCACGCGCCATACATCAACCGGCGTTGTATTCGCTCGCCTGACAGTCAATGTCCCTCGTCTCGTTCATGATTTCGTTGTAGGTCGCAAGACTGGTTTCCTCGCAACCGAGTTAAATAGTGTCATCGGCGTAGACTGCACCCGCTGAGATCAGGATCGAGGTGAAACCCAAAAGTGTTCGCATGCCGTGGCATTCTCCCTGATCCAAAAATGCCTATAAACCTTTGCTTAGGGTCAGAAGAGACCTCGCAAACCTGAGCCAGCAACGTTAATTGCCTGGTTCCAAGTCATGCACCGAGAGTCCGAAGATCTCGCTGACCCGCGCGGGATCTACGCCGATGCCAATCGCCCAGGTTGCGACTTCGCTCCTGCTGGCTCCACTTGCTAGCCTATGGGCGATCTCTAGCCGTAGTGCGGTTTCCCGAATGAGGGCGGCATCGCAATGAACGAGCTTGCCGTTCTGCACAACCATGCAGGTCGCAGCGTCTGGATAGCTCGAAAGTTCGCGGATCGGATCGCGGCTAACCAATATGCCGGTTAGCACCAAACCCACGGCAGCGCCGATCAAAGCGGCAGTCAAGACGATAGACCGCAACTTAATGCGAGGCACTCCTTCAGTCCGCCCTAGATCGCGCTGCATTGGGCACCAGCCACGATGCACGCTTATGCCAAGATTGTGCCTCAACCATGGCTCCCCAATCTGCACCGAACCCTACGAACGAGTCAGTTCGGACGCTGGCATCCGGGCAACCACCTGCTCGATCTTCCATTCCGGCGACAGTTTACCATCCCTACAGCGCATCCCACGGATTCACGATCTCCCGCACGACCGTCTCAAATCCCGCCACGTCGCGCGTCACCAGGGTCAGTGCATGAGTCTCCGCCGTTGCGGCGATGAAGGCATCCATCGCGCCGATGGGGCGGCCGACCGCATCGCGCCGCGCCACGATCTTTCCCCAGGCATCCGCAATCTCCGGTGAGATCGGCAGGATTCTGCCTTCGAAGCGCGAGACCAGGTCATGGCGCAGCCATTCATCCAGTCGCTTGCGGCGTGATCCGGCGGGCATCCGCTCGATGCCGTGCCGAACTTCGGCCAAGGTCACGACGCTGAGATGGATGCGATCTTCATCGACAGTGGCGAGCCATTCCAACACGCCGGGATGCGGCTGCGGTCGCGTCGCCTCCGACACCACATTGGTATCGAGCAGGAAACTCACAACTCGACCTTGCGGGCTCGATCCTTCCGGCGCGTGATCTTGATCCCGGAGCCGCGCAGCGGCGAGGCGGCGAAGAACTCCGCCAGATTCCCGGTGCGCCTGGTCTTACGGTCCCATTCTTCCGCTGCCACGACGACGACCGCGGTGCGGCCGTGACGCGTGATCGTTTGCGGTCCGTCCGTCCGCGCCTTCTCGACCACTTCGCTGAATTTCGCCTTCGCCTCGGCGACCGTCCAGGAGTCGGCCATTTCAATGCTCCCTGCAGGCAAATGACCAAATTGGTTATTATAGTCATTTCGCCGCGTTTCCAAACCGGTTGTTGAAGCCAGTCGGAAAATATAATACATTATTGTGTGAGTATCCGCAACGCGGCAAGCGCCTGCGTCTCGTGCGGCCGTTGTTCAGCGCATCGCGCCAACCCCGTTCGCTCAACCTGAGCGGGCGACGATCTCCCGCGCCCAATCCCCGGAGGCCCCAGGATGTCCAGCATGCACCTCACTTACACCGCGACGGACGAGAGCCGATCGGACATGGAATCGCGGCATCCGGCGGACGAGCGGGAAAGCCTGCTGACCTTGCCCGAAGCCGACACCGACACCGAAGACGCGCTGTTCCCCGTCGCTGCGCCGGAGCACGCTGCGCCCGAGCAAACGGGGGCGGCGACCCGGACCGGACCCGGACAGGAGAAACATTCCCGCCGGGAGCCGCATTTCCGCGTCCGTGTCGACCCCGAGCCGATTATCGTTCGCCGGCGGGATCTTGCTGCGCAGCCAACCCGGACCGGACCCGGACAGGAGAGACTTTCCCGCCGCGATCAGGACTTCAGCGTCTGTGTCGACGCGGGCCAGATTCTCGTTTGCCGACGGGACCTTGGCGCGCCGCCAACACAGACCGGACACAGACAGAAGAGACAATCCCGTCGGGCGCAGAGCTTCGGCGTCTGTGTCGACCGGGGCCCGCTTATCGTGGACCTTGACGCACCTGCAACGCAGACCGGACGCAGACAGGAAAAAGATTCGCGCCGGGAGAAGAGTTTCGCCGTCTGTGTCGACCGCGAGAAATTTATCGTTAGCCGGCGGGACCTTGACGCGCAGCCAACACAGACCGGACACAGACGGAAGAAAGGATTCCCGCCGGAAACAGCACCTCGCCGTCTGCGCCGACCCGGCGCGCAAATCCCTGAACAAATTTGTCCAGCAGCGGTTCGCTTTTGTCGGATTGTGAACACGGACGTCCAGCGTATGGTTGCGAACCATTCTGAACACGGAGTCCCCCCGTCATGCATTTCGACCGCCAGCTCTGGACCTTCACCGCCGGCGTCCGCCTGCGGATCGCCTGGGCGACGCTGATCGGCCTGCTCGCGGTGGGGCTCGGCATGGCGCAGCTGATGCTGCTCGCCTGGCTGATCGCCGAGGTCTTCGCCGGGCGCCATCTCGCCGACCTCGCGCTGCCGATCGCCGGCGTCGCCGCGATCATGATCCTGCGCGGCGCCTTCGAGCATGCGCGCGTGATGGTGGCGCATGAGACCGCGGGCCGGGTGCAGAAGCATCTTCGCCGCGTGATCTACGATAAGATCGCGGCGCTCGGGCCGGGCGCGGTCGCGCGGCGGCGGAGCGGCGCGCTGGCGCTCTCGCTGATCGACGGCGTCGAGCGGCTGGAGGTCTACTTCGGCCAGTTCCTGCCGCAGTTCCTGGTCTCGCTGCTGGCGCCGCTGCTGATCTTCGCCGTCATCGCCTGGATCGACCTGCCGGTTGCCGCGGTGATGCTGGTCGCGGCTTTGGTCGCGCTGTTCGCCCCGGCGCTCTGGCACAAGCACGATTCCAAACATTCGGCGCAGCACGAGGAGGCCTACAGCGCCTTCGCCGCCGAGTTCCTGGATTCGGTGCAGGGCCTCGCGACCCTGAAAGCCTTCGGCCAGAGCGGCGCGCGCGCTGCAAGCCTGGAAGTGAAGGCGCAGGAACTGTTCCGCCGCACCATGTGGGTGCTCGGGTTGAACGTGTTATCGCGCGGCATCACCGACAGTGCGATTGCCTGCGGTGCGGCGGCGGGCCTCGCGCTCGGCGCCTTCCGGGTCGAGGACGGATCGATGGCGATGGCCGGCTTGCTGATGATCCTGCTGCTGGGCGTCGAGCTGTTCCGACCGATGCGCGAGCTGCGCTCGGTGCTGCACCAGGGCATGGTCGGCATGGCGGCGGCCAAGGGCATCCTCGACATCCTGGCGGACGAACCGCTGGTCGCCGATGCGCTGCCGCCGGTCGATGCGCGGCCGCTGACGCCGAGCATCGCCTTCGAGCAGGTGCGGTTCCGCTATCCCGGCACCACCCGCATCGTGCACCAGGGCATAGACTTCCAGGTCACGGCCGGCGAGCGGATCGGCGTGGTCGGATCGTCCGGCGGCGGCAAGTCCTCGATCGTGCGCCTGCTGCTGCGTTTCTACGATCCGGAGCAGGGCACGGTACGCCTCGGCGGCCGCGATCTCCGGCAATTGAGCTTCGCGCAGATCCGGGCGATGGTCGCGGTGGTCAGCCAGGACACCTTCCTCTTCCACGGCACGGTCGAAGAGAACATCCGCATGGGCCGCCCCGAGGCCACCCATGCCGAGATCGAGGCCGCGGCCAAGACCGCCAATATCCACGGCTTCATCGCGAGCCTGCCGCAGGGCTATGAGACCATCATCGGCGAGAAGGGCGTGAAGCTCTCCGGCGGCCAGCGCCAGCGCGTGGCGATCGCGCGCGCTTTGCTGCGCGACGCGCCGATCCTGGTGCTGGACGAGGCGCTCTCCGCGGTCGATGCCGAAAACGAGGCGGTGATCCAGGAAGCGCTCGACCGGCTGATGAAGGGCCGCACCACCCTGGTGCTGGCGCATCGCCTCTCCAGTGTCATCGGCTGCGACCGCATCCTGGTGCTGGATCAGGGGCAGGTGGTCGAAAGCGGCCGCCATGCGGATCTCATGCACCAGGGCGGCGTATATGCCACGCTCATGGCCGAGCAGGCTTCGGAAGCGGCGCGCAGCGAACCGATCGACGTCAGCCCCGCTGCGAATTTCGAACGCCCCGGCGAAGCCGCGCAGACCGCGGTGAAGCCGCTGACCGAAGGCATCATCAAGGCCGAAGGCCTCGGCTGGCCGCAGCTGGTGGCCGAGCTGATGAAGCTGATCATGCCCTGGAAGGGCCGCCTGGCGCTGACCTTCTTCTTCGGCGTGACCCGGGTCGTCGCCTTCATCGGTGTCGGCGTCCTGAGCGCGCTCATCCTCGCCGCGCTCAAGAACGGCGAAGGTTATGGCGGGCTGTTGGTCGCGCTCGCCATCCTCGCGCCGCTCTCCGGCGTGCTGCATTGGCTGGAATCCTGGATCGCCCATGAGATGGCCTTCCGCCTGCTGGCGGAGATGCGGATCGCGGTCTTCCGCAAGCTGGACGCACTGGCGCCGGCCTATCTCACCCGCCGCCGCACCGGCGACCTGATGGCGCTCGCCACCCATGATATCGAGCTGGTCGAGTACTTCTTCGCCCATACCGTCGCGCCCGCCTTCGTCGCCGTGCTGGTGCCGGCGACGGTGCTGGCGGTGCTGGTCTGGGCCAGCCCCTGGCTAGCTCTGGCGCTGCTGCCGTTCCTGATCGCGGTGGGCCTCAGCCCTTTCCTCATGCGCAAGCGGGTCGATCACCTCGGCTCACGCGCCCGCGAAGCGGCCGGCGAGCTCGGCGCCTTCGCGATCGACTCGCTGCAGGGCATGGGCGAGATCGTCGCCTTTCAGCAGGAGACGCGCCGCGGTGCCACGCTCGACCAGCTTTCGGATCGGCATATCGCGCTCAGGAAGCCGTTCTTCCGCGAGCTCACCTTGCAGCAGGCCTTGCTCGAGATCTTCACCGGCCTCGGCGGACTCGCGATTGTCGTCGTGGGCGGCGTGCTGGCGGTCAACAGCGTCGTCGATCCGGCGATCCTGCCGCTGCTGACCATCCTCGCCATGGCGGCCTTCCTGCCGGTCTCGGAGATCGCGCAGGTCGGGCGGCAGCTCGCCGACACGCTCGGCGCCACGCGGCGCATCTATGCGCTCTACCACGAGCCGGTTCCGGTGACCGACGGGCCGGGGGTCGCGCTGGCGCAGGGACCGGTCGCGCTCGCCTTGCAGGACGTGACCTTCCAGTATCCGGGCCAGGCGCGGCCGGCGCTGCAGGGCGTGGGCTTCGCCATCCCCGCGGCGCAGACGGTGGCGCTGGTCGGACCGTCCGGCGCCGGCAAGACCACGGGGGCGCAGCTGCTGATGCGCTTCTGGGATCCCGATCAAGGTCGCGTCACCATGAACGGCACGGACTTGCGGCAATACCAGCTCGACGACCTCCGGCGGCAGATCGCCCTGGTCTCGCAAGACACCTATCTCTTCAACGACACGCTGCGTGCCAACATCCTGATCGCGCGCCCCGATGCCCGCGAGGACGAGCTCCGGGCCGCGATCGACCACGCGGCGCTCGGCGATCTGGTGGAAGCACTGCCGGACGGGTTGGATGCCATGGTCGGCGAGCGCGGCACCAGTCTCTCCGGCGGCCAGCGGCAGCGGGTGGCGATCGCGCGTGCCTTCCTGAAGGACGCGCCGGTGCTGATCCTGGACGAGGCGACCTCGCATCTCGACGCGGTCAACGAGCAGCTGGTGCGCCGGGCGCTGGATCGCCTGCAGGCCGATCGTACCACCATCGTCATCGCGCATCGGCTCTCCACCGTGCGTGACGCCGATCTCATCGTGGTGCTGGACGGCGGGCGGCTGGTCGAGACCGGCACGCATGAGGCGCTGCTCTCGAAGGGCGGACTCTATGCACGGCTGGTCTCGCGCCAGCTCAGCGCCGGCATCGCCGCGCAGTGATCAGCCGGCCTTCAGTTCCATCAGCCCCTGGCGCAAGGCGAGCCGGACCAATTCAATGTCTGAGTCGACGCCGAGCTTGCTCTTGATCAGCGAATGCAGGTTGGCGACGGTCTTCGGACTCAGGTTGAGCAGACCGGCGATCTCGTCGGTCGATCGCTCGGCGAGCAGCAGGGCCAGAACCTCGAACTCCCGCGCCGAGAGAATATCGGCGGCGTTGGCTTCTTCCGCCAGGCGGTTCAAGGCGAGCTCATGATCGATGTCGGGGCTGAGCGCGATGTGGCCGCCGAGCACCTCGGCAACCGCGCGCAGCAGCGTTTCCGGCGGGCTCATCTTGGTGACATAGCCGCGGGCGCCGGCGCGGATCGCCTGCAGGGCGAAGGCGGCGTTCTGGTGCATGGTGAAGACCAGGATGCGCGCGTCGCGGTCCCATTCCCGGATGTGGCGGATGCCCTCGATGCCGCTGACGCCGGGCATGGTGAGGTCCATGATGACCAGGTCGGGTCGCGTGGCCTTGAACAGCTTATAGGCCTCGGCGCCGTTGCCGGCCTCGGCGACGACGCGCAGGCCCGGCTGCTTCTGCAGCACGGCGCGATAGCCCTCGCGGACCACGGCGTGGTCATCGACCAGCAGGATGGTGCGGTCGCCCCCGATCATGCGGCGCGCTCTGCAACGTCCGCGACTGCGGCCGTCGGGATGGTGGCGCGGAGGACGGTGCCGGTGGCCGTGGAGGCGATGCTCAGGCTTCCGCCCAGGATCGCCACCCGCTCGCGCATGCCGAGCAGGCCCATCCCGGTTCTCGCGGCCGTCTCGTCATGAGCCGGCCCGTCATTCTCCACCCGGAGCTCGACCTCGCTGTCGTTCATCGCCAGGCGGACGGTGACCAGGGCGGCATCGGCGTGCTTGGCGGCATTGGTGATCGCCTCCTGCGCGATGCGATAGAGATCGGCGCCGATCGCCAGCGGCAGGCGGTCGAGCGGCCCTTCGAGCGCGATCTCGAAGCGCGGGCGGCCGCGGCTCCGCCCGTTCCAGCCGGAGACCAGGCCTTCCAGGCTGGCGGTGAGGCCGAGCTCCTCGACGTCGGGCGGGCGCAGCCGGAACAGCGTGCCGCGCAGGCTCTCCATCATGGTGGTGGAGATGCGGCCGATACTGTCACACTCGGCGCTCTGCCCGGCGGAGGCGGCGAGGGCGCGGATCGCGGTCAGGTTCTGGCCGAACTCGTCGTGCAGCTCGCGCGCCAATCGCTTGCGCTCCTCGTCCTGGACCGAGATCAGCCGATGGGTGAGCGCGTTGCGCTCGGCGACGGTCCGCTCCAGGTCCTCGGCGAGGCGGTTGAACACGGTGCGCACGGCGGAGAGCTCGGCGAGGTCGAAGGGCGGCAGGCGGGTGGAGAGATCGTTGGCGGCGATCCGCTCGAGCCCGGTGCGGATCAGCCGGGTCGGCCGCAAGGCGCGCGCGAGTGCCGCATAGACCAGCGCGCAGAGCAGCAGCAGGGTCGCCAGCATCACGGCGAGGAACGGCCAGAGACCGTGCCAGACCTGCGCCACGATGGTCGCGTCGTCGAGCCAGGCGACGGTCTCGCCGATCACCTGCTGGTGCGCGCGCACCGGCTTGGTCACTTCCCAGACCGGTCCGAACAGGGCGCGGTAGAGGGTCGCGAAGGAAGCCGGGATTCCGGCCGGGCCGGCCTCGGTGCCGCCGCAGATCCGCTGCAGCAGATCGCCGCCGGCCGGCCGATAGGCGATGCAGAGACCGGGTTCCATCACCACCGCCGCCGTGGCCTGCAGGTCGGGGAAGGGCGTCATCTGCACCTGGACCCATTCCAGCTTGCTCTGCTGCAGCTCCAGCGAGCTGGCGGCGAGCCTAGCGGCGCGGTCGAGCCGGAAGCGGGCCGCGCGATCGGCGTCGAGCAGCAGATAGGCCGCGCCGGCGGCAAAGCAGAGCGCGGCGATGGCGGCGATCCGCAGCGTGAGGCGGACCTTGAGATCGCTTCTCGGCATCATGCGCATCTCCGAATGGCGTCCCGTATTGAACGGCAAGGCTCGCGGCGGGGGAAGCATCCATCGCGGCGGCGGCCGGGCCCGGGAAGTTTGCCCGGTATCGAGCGTGATAGCCTCGCCATGGCGCGAAACCGCGCTCATCATTTGGGAGGAGAAGGCATGGCAATATTGTGGAGAGGGCTGCTGGGCGCCCTGCTGACCTGTGCCGTGGCCGGCACGGCGGCGGCCGGAACACCGGCGGTGAAGCTGGCGGTCGTCACCTTCGCGCTCGACGATTTCAGCGCGGCTCTCTCCGCCGGCAGCCCCAACCCCGCCGATGACGCCGCCCTGGCGCGCGTCACTGAGGAGGTCCGCAAGCTGCTGCAGGATTCCGGGCGCTATGAAATGGTCACGGTCGATGCCGCCGAGCAGACTCTGGTCGGCGTGGTGAAGCGGATCAGCCGGACCGAGTACCAGGTCCACATTCAGCTGCGCGACACCAAGACCGGGACCGTCCTCACCGAGGCGGATACCGGGTTGCGCATGGGCGCCATGGATTCCTGGAACCGCGGCGCCGTCCGGCTGGTCAAGGACCGGCTGCTGAAGAACCCCGGCTAGCCGCCGTATTTCGCGGCCAGGCCGTCGGCCAGGGCCTGGTAGCCCTGCTCCTTCAGCAGCCGCACCTGTTCCTGGTCCGAGGCCGCGCGGTTGTGGTCGTTGCTGAAGCTCAAGTCCTCGAAGGGCGCCGGCACATAGGTCTCCCACTGGCCGCTGCGCACGTCGATGATCGCGGCGACCAGGCGGATGCGCATGCGCTGCATCTCGTCGGGGATGTTGCCGCCGATGAACGGCACCCAGGACACCGCCTTGGTTGCGATGTCCTCGCGGCCGGATTCCAGCACGCCCCAATAGACGATCACGGTCTCGAAGCCGCCGCGCGCCGCCACCAGGCGGAAGCGCTGCGAATAGGGCACCGGCGGCGCCGCATTCTCCTTGGCCGCCGCGGGATCCTGCCAGGGCACGCCGGTGAAGGAGGAGACGCGGTAGTGTTTCTGCATCGCCGACATCATCTCGGCATCGGCGAAGGGCGCGCCGGACTGCACCAGCATCACGTTGGTGCTCGATTTCAGCACCAGTGGCTGCTTCGCCGCCAGGGCGCGGGCGATGTCGGCGTCCGAAACGCCGCTGCGCACATCGCCGCCGAGCACGTCATAGGCGGAGAGCTCGCCCTGGTAATAGAAGGCGTCGCCGGAGCGGGCGTTGTAGCCATAGGCAGGCTCCGGCTGGTAGCCGGAGTTCGAGATCGATCGAGACTCGCAGGCGCCCAAGGCAGCGAGCGCCGCGCCCAGCAGCATCGCCCGAACCAGATTCCGCATCTTCCCCTCACCCGTGAGACCCGCCCGCCGCGGATCGAGGCCGCCATGAGGCGCGGGGTTTGCGGCCGGATCGCGGCAGGCGCGGGGCGGAGCGGGGGAATAACTGCGGCGAGCTACGCCTTCTTGCCGCGGATCTCGGCGGCGGCGCGCCGCAGGATCTCGGCGATCCGCTTATGCTCTTCCGGCGAGGCTCGGAACTGCTCCATCAGCGCATGCTTCAGGTCGTGGCGCGCCTGCATGATCTCGACGATCGATTCGCGCCGGCTGGTCTTGCCGAAGCGGCGCTCGCCCAAGGGCCAGGTGCCGATCTCGGAATCCTCGTCGGTCTCCTCCGCGCCTTCGTCCTCGTTCATCGCCTTCTGGGCGCGGGCGAAGCGGCGACCGATCTCGGCCAGCTCGCTCAGCATCGCCTCGGCGGTCTGATGGTTCTCCTTCAGGAAAGCGGCGCCGGTCTCGGTGATCCGGTAGAGCTTCTTGTTGCCCTCCGCTTCCACGGAGGCGAAGCCGATCTCCTCGAGATAGGTGAGGGCCGGGTAGATCACGCCGGGGCTCGGGCTGTAATAGCCGCTGCTGCGGCTCTCGAGCTCCTTGATCAGCTCATAGCCGTGGCGCGGATTCTCCTGCAGCAGGTGCAGCAGCAGGAGCTGGAGGTCGCCGGCGCCGAGCTTGCGGCCCATTCGGAACCCGTCGCCGCCACCGCGGCCATGGCGCCCGTGCCGGCCGAAGAAACCGCTGCTATGGCGATGTCCTCCCCAGCCCCCGCGCCGGCCGACGCAGTCGTGGCGGCCGCTATGTTCATGATCTTCATGGAAAAAACGCATAGTTCTGTCTTTCATTCTGTAAGACTGTGTCAGTTGACATATCGTAAGATATAGTCTTTCGTGCGAATGTCAAGATGGAGGAATGACGATGATGTTCGAGACCACGGCGCGCGTGCCCACCGCCAACGGCAGCCGCTATCTGCAGCAGCTCTGCAAGCACTGGAGCCACAACCTCAAGGTCGAGTTCACGCCGGAGGCGGGAACTGTGATGTTCCCGAAGGACGCCCGCGGCGCCGACTGGCCGGGCGATGCGACGCTCTCGCTCAAAGCCGGGAATGACACGCTGGAATGCCGGCTCGTCGCCAGTGCCGAGGCGCAGCGTGAGGCGTTGAAGGGCGTGGTCTCCAGCCACCTCGACCGCTTCGCCTTCCGCGAAGCGCCGCTCAAGTTCGACTGGCAGGACGCCTAACGCGAAAGCTCCACCACCAGCGCCGGGTCGAAGCTGGGGTTGAGGTGCGTGGGGAAGTAGCCCCGCGGATTGCAGATCACCCGCGTTGATCCGATCCTGTAATCCGCCGAGGAATGGATATGGCCGTGGACCCAGAGCTGCGGCCGTGTCCTCTCGATCAGCTCCTCCAGGTCCGAGGCGTAGGCGGCGTTGATCGGATCGCCCTGCCGGAAATCCGGGATGCTGCGTCCGCTCGGCGCGTGATGGGTCATCACGATGGTGACGCCGTCGAACGGCTTGGCCAGTTCCTGCTCGAGGTAGATTCGGCTCTCGCGATGCAGGCGGAGGCAATCCGCCGGCGTCAGCGATCGCTCGGTCCGGAGCAGGCCGCCGGCGGTCCGGATCATCTGGAAGTCGTTCATGGCACGGTGGGCCTCATCCATCATTCGCGCCTGCCGGTCCGCGCCGAACAGCGAGAAATCGGTCCAGAGCGTGGCGGCGATGACCCGCGCCGGCGTGCCCTCGGCCGCGGTCATGGTCCAGGTCTCGCGTTCGAGCACGCGAACCGGATGCACGCGGCCCGCCGAGCATTGTTCCGCGCTCTGCCGCTCGGCCGCGAAGGACGCCGCGAGGCTGTCGCCGTAAGCCTCGTGGTTGCCGAGGATCATTGCGACCGATGTCGCGAAGGTTTCCGCGGCCCAAGCAGCGCCGCGGCGCTGCGTGTGAATGTCCCCCGCCAGCAACACGAGATCGGCCGCGGCGCCGGCGCGAATCCCAGGTGGAAATTCACAATCGCCGAACTCGAGATGAAGATCCGAGAAGACATGAACGCGCATGGTTTCGATTTTATCATGCGCCGCGTTCGCGCGCGTCATGGGCTTAATATGCCGCGCGCATATTAAACCATCCCGGGAATATGACGTTCATCACACACGCGCGCGATCACGCGAAGAGCCTGCTCGCCGGTGTGCGGAATGTGACCCCGCCAACTTGCGAAGACGGCCGGTTCAGGTCCAATCATCCCGATCTTTTCGTCGGGGAAAGCCATGAGCCGGTTATCGATACTGAAGGTGCTTGCATTCGCATTGACTGCAGTCCTGTCCGTTACAGGCGTCGCGCGCGCAGAGACGACGGCGCCGAACGCGCGCGTCGCCCTGGTGGTTGGCAATTCGAACTACGGCGGCGATCTCGGGGTCCTGGCCAATCCGGTCAATGACTCGCGGCTGGTCGCGCAATCGCTGAAGCGGATCGGCTTCGACGTGATCGAGGTCGAGGACGCGGACCAGAACACGCTGAAGCGCGCCATCGCCGAGTTCGGCGACCGCATGGCGGCGGCCGGCAGCGAGGCCACCAGCCTGTTCTTCTACGCCGGTCACGGGCTGCAACTGGGCGGGCAGAACTACCTGATCCCGATCCGCGCGGATATCAGCCGCGAGCGTGACGTCGATATCGAGGCGGTCTCGCTGGACACCGTGCTGAAGCAGATGGCCTGGGCGGAAAGCAAGGTCAACATCGTCATCCTCGATGCTTGCCGCAACAACCCGCTGGCGCGCGGCCTGCGCTCGACCAGCCAGGGCCTGGCCGAGATCACGGTGAAGCCGCAGGGCAGCTTCATCAGCTATTCGACCGCGCCGGGCGATGTCGCAGTGGACGGCAGCGGCGCCAACAGCCCGTTCTCGGCTGCGCTGTCCGAGGCGATCGAGAAGCCGGGCCTCGACATCAACGACGTGTTCCGCGAGGTCCGCGCCGACGTCATGTCGGCGACCAAGGGCAAGCAGGTGCCCTGGGATTCCTCCTCGCTGACCGCGCCCTATTATTTCGTCGAAGCGGCCGCCGACAAGGAAGTCGTCCAGCCGATGCCCTTCGTCAGCGCCGGCGTCGATCCCAAGACGATCGAGCTCACCTTCTGGGCAGCGATCAAGGACAGCAAGTCGCCGGACGACTTCCAAGCCTATCTCGAGAAGTATCCGAACGGCGACTTCGCCGGCCTTGCCAAGATCCGCGTGAAGCAGCTCGGCGCCAAGCCGGTGGCGGTCGCGGAGACCGTCGCTGCCCAGCCGGAGGATCGCTCGCCCGACCTCAGCGCCGACATCGAGCTGACCTATTGGAACTCGGTGAAGGACGTGGCCGAGAAGGAAGGCTTCGAGGCCTACCTGAAGAAGTATCCGAAGGGCCATTTCGTCGATCTCGCGCAGGCCAAGATGGCCGAGATCGAGAAGCGGGCGAAAGCCGAGGCGGCCGTGGTCCAGACGGCCGCGCTGGCGCCGACGCCGCCCGCGCCGCCGAAGATCCGGGAGCTGGACGAGACCTTCGTCGCGCGGCAGTCCGCCAATGTGCGGGCCGAGCCCGGCACCGAAGCCACGGTGATCGCGCGTCTCAAGGAGGACGATGCGGTTGCCGTCACCGGCAAGGTCGAGGGCAAGGACTGGTATCGCGCGAAGGTCGGCGGCGAGACCGGCTACATCAGCGCCGGTCTGCTGCAACAGGCGGATGCCGACGCGATTGCCGCTTGGCAGGCGGCCAAGAAGGCCGGCACGATCGAAGCGGTCGGGGCGTTCCAGAAGCAGCATCCGGGCAGCGCCTTCGACGCCAAGGCGAAGAAGCTGCTGGCCAGCCTGCAACCCGCGCCGGCACCGCAGCCCGTGGCGACGGCGCAGCCGGCGCTCGCTCCGGTCAAGCCAGCGGCGCAATCTCCCATGGTGTTCACCACGGCCTCTGCCAAGCCTGCGGAAAAGGCCGCGGTCGCACCGGCAGAGATCGAACAGGCCGCGGCCTTGCCGGCGCCCGCGCCCGCGGATTCAGGCGAGCTGCGGGTCGGCGATACCTTCAACGTCGTCGCCCGCGGCACGGTCGGCATCACCGGCAAGTGGTGGGGCAATACCCAGGTCACGCTGGTCATCGAGCAGAAGAACGGCGACGGCGAGTTCGAAGGCCATCTGCTCGGTTCCGGCGAGCTCAATTTCTCGGAAAGCTGCGACATCGAGATCGACGGCGACAAGATTGTCATCCGGGCCACGGTCAGCAGCGTCGGCAACAAGCCGGACGTGCTGCGGCTGACCCGCGCCGCGCCCGATCGCTTCGAAGGCCGTGCCCAGTCCGGCGCCTACATGGGCGTCGCGACGATGACGCGGAAGAGCCGCGGCGCCGCTTAGACGTCCAGGTTGGCGACGTTGAGGGCGTTGTCCTGGATGAACTCGCGGCGCGGTTCGACCACGTCGCCCATCAGGGTCGAGAAGATCTCCTCCGCCTCGTCGGCGTGGGAGACCTTCACCTGCAGCAGGCTGCGCACTTCCGGGTCCAGCGTGGTTTCCCAGAGCTGCTCCGGGTTCATCTCGCCCAAGCCCTTGTAGCGGTTGATCGCGACACCCTTCTTGCCGGCCTCGGTCACCGCCTCCATCAACCCGATCGGGCCGGCGATGGTGATCTCGCGGTCCTTCAGGGTGAGCTTCGCCGGCGTGCTGTAAACCTCGGCGAGCTCGGTCTTCAGCTGGTCGAGGCGATGGCATTCCGCCGAGCGGATCAGGATGGAATCGATCAGATGGTGGTTGAGCACGCCGCGCAGCCGGCGCTGGAAGCCCAAGCCGCCGTCCTGGTCGGCGAGGCCGGTCCAGCCCTGCTCGCCCGGCGGGGAGATCGTATCCAGCCGCTTGGCGATGGCGTCGGCAACGGCGGGGTCCTTGGCGGCCTTCGGGTTGAGCGCGCCCATGATCGCGGCCTGTTCGACGACGGCGCCGGAGCCGACCTTGCGGATCACCGGCTGCATCAGATGCACGGCCTGGGCCGCCATATCGACCACGCGGCGGAGATCGGCGAGGCCCAGCTGCTGGCCCGAACCCAGCTGCAAGACCGCGCCTTCGAGGCCGGCGGTGATGAGATAGTCCTCGAGCGCCCGCTCGTTCTTCAAGTAGCGCTGCGACTTGCCCTTGACCGCGCGGTAGAGCGGCGGCTGGGCGATGTAGAGATAGCCCTTCTCGATGATCTCCGGCATCTGCCGATAGAAGAAGGTCAAGAGCAGCGTGCGGATATGCGAGCCGTCCACGTCGGCGTCCGTCATGATGATGATCTTATGATAGCGCGCCTTGGAGATGTCGAACTCTTCGCTACCGATGCCGGTCCCGAGTGCAGCGATCAAGGTGCCGATCTCGGCCGAGGAGAGCATCTTGTCGAAGCGGGCGCGCTCGACGTTCAGGATCTTGCCTCGGAGCGGCAGGATCGCCTGGGCCTTGCGGTTGCGGCCCTGTTTCGCGGAGCCGCCGGCGCTGTCACCCTCGACGATGAAGATCTCGGAGAGCGCCGGGTCGCGCTCCTGGCAGTCGGCGAGCTTGCCGGGCAGGGACGAGATGTCCAGCGCGCCCTTGCGGCGGGTCAATTCGCGGGCCTTGCGCGCAGCTTCGCGCGCCGCGGCGGCTTCAACGACTTTGCCGACGATGCGCTTGGCATCGGCCGGATGCTCTTCCAGCCACTGGCCGAGCTTGTCGTTGAGTACGCTCTCGACCACCGGCCGCACTTCGGAGGAGACCAGCTTGTCCTTGGTCTGGGACGAGAATTTCGGGTCCGGCACCTTGACCGAGAGCACGCAGGTCAAGCCCTCGCGCGCGTCGTCGCCGGTCAGCGCGACCTTCTCCTTCTTGGCGATGCCGCTGTCTTCCGCATATTTGTTGATCTGGCGCGTCAGCGCCGCGCGGAAGCCTGCGAGATGCGTGCCGCCATCGCGCTGCGGGATGTTGTTGGTGAAGCAAAGCATGGTCTCGTGGTAGCTGTCGGTCCATTCCAGCGCGCATTCGACGGTGATGCCGTCGCGCTCGGCCTGCATCACCACCGGCGGCGTGTGCAGCGCATTCTTCGAGCGGTCGAGATAGCGCACGAAGGCCTCGATGCCGCCCTCATAGTGCAGCTCGACCGATTTCGGCTCGACTGCGCGGGCATCGGTCAGGATCAGGCGCACGCCCGAGTTCAGGAAGGCGAGCTCGCGCAGGCGATGCTCGAGCGTCGCGTAGTCGTATTCGGTCTTGGTGAAGGTCTCCTTCGAGGCGAGGAAGGTGACCTCGGTGCCGCGCTTGCCTTCCGGCGCGTCGCCGACAATGCTGAGCGGCGCTTCGGCATCGCCGTGGCGGAAGCGCATGAAATGCTCCTTGCCGTCGCGCCAGATCCGGAGCTCCAGCCGCTCGCTGAGCGCGTTGACCACCGAGACGCCGACGCCGTGCAATCCGCCGGAGACCTTGTAGGAGTTCTGGTCGAACTTACCGCCGGCATGGAGCTGGGTCATGATGACCTCGGCCGCGGAGACGCCTTCCTCCTTGTGGATGTCGACCGGAATGCCGCGGCCGTTGTCGCGCACGGTGACCGAGCCGTCGCCGTTCAGGAGCACGTCGATCCGGTCGCACCAGCCGGCCAGGCTCTCGTCGATCGCGTTGTCCACAACCTCGTAGACCATGTGGTGCAGGCCCGAGCCGTCATCGGTGTCGCCGATATACATGCCGGGGCGCTTGCGGACCGCGTCGAGGCCTTTCAGGACCTTGATCGAATCCGCACCATAGTCGCTTCCATTGCCGTTCGTGGTTTCGTCGGTCATGTCACTTCTCAGGAGTTAGGCGGCGTCGCGCAAGGCGCGTGCGTCGCGCAGGGTGAAGAACTGGGCCGCCTCACGCAGCGGCCGGAACAACTCGGCCTCGGTTCCAGTGAACCAGGCCTGGGATTCGAGCGCCAGCACCTCGGCATAGAGATGCTTCCGACGCTCGGGGTCGAGATGCGCCGCCACTTCGTCCAGCAGCAGCACCGGTGCCTCGCCCCGGCGCGCGCGCTGCAGCCGCGCCTGGGAGAGCAGGATCGAGATCAACAGCGCCTTCTGCTCGCCGGTCGAGGCCGAAGCCGCATCGAGCGCAGCACTGCCCAACGCCTTGCCTTGGAACGTCACCGCGAGATCGCTGCGATGCACGCCCCATTGCGTGATGCCGGAAGCCGCGTCGCTGTCGCGCGCCGCGGCCAGGCGCTCGCGCAGCAAGTCTTCCGCCTGCAAAGCCGAGCGACCCTCCAGCGACTGCTCCACCGCGCCGTCGATCGCGAGACCGGCGCGGGGGAAGGTGCCGACCGCCTCGGCCATCGCCGCGTTCAGCGCCTCGGCCGTCTCCAGCCGCGAGGCGGCGATCGCCACCGCCTGCGCCGCCATCTCGGCTTCCAGGCTGCCGAGCCAGCGGTCGCGCTCCGGCCGGTCCATGGCGGGGCCGTCGCCGCGCAGGATCCGCGCCCGGTCGCGCATCGCCTGCTCATAGGCGGAAACCCGCGACGGGTGTTCCGGATGCAGTCCGGTGGCGAGCCGGTCCATGAAGCGGCGCCGCGCACTGCTGCGCTCGACGAAGATCCGGTCCATTGACGGCGTCAGCCAGAGGATCGACAGGATCTCCGCGAAGGCGGCCTGGGTCTTCGCGTTGGAGCCCTCGATCCGGCAGAGCCGCCGGTCGCGGCCATTGCCTTCCTCCGACCCCAATTCCTCTTTGGGATCGCGGCCGGTGCCGAGCTTGAACTCGCCCTGCCGCCCCTGGTAGCGCGCATGCACGGCCCAGGCGCGGGCGCCCCCGCCGTCCAAGCCGGTCGTCGCATTCGCCGGCAGCCGGCAATCGACCTCACGCAAGGCGGCGCCGCGGAGGCCCGAGCCCGGCGACAAGAACGAGATCGCCTCCAGCAGATTGGTCTTGCCGCCGCCGTTCGGGCCGGTGAAGACCAGTGACCGCGCCTCGATCTCCAGGGTGAAATCGCGGAATCCGCGAAACGCGGTCAAAGTGAGGTGCGAAAATCCGTTCACCGCGTTGGTCTGCGCCGTGCTGCTGGGATGCGTATCTGCTTCCGCCCAGGCGCGACCCAAACTACACCCGCATCGGCATCAGGACGTAGAGCGCCTGCGCGTCGGCCATGTCGCGCATCAAGGTCGGCGCCACGGAATCGGCCAGCAGGATCTGCATGCCTTCGCCTTCGATCTCGTCGGCGATGTCGAGCAGATAGCGCGAGTTGAAGCCGATATCGATCGCCGCGCCGTCGTATTTGACTTCCAGCTCTTCGGTGGCGCTGCCCTGCTCGGCGCTGGTCGCCGAAAGCGTCAGGAGGCCGCTCTTCAAGCTCAACTTCACCGCGCGGGACTTCTCGCTGGAGATGGTCGAGACGCGATCGACCGCGTCGCGAAAGGTCTTGCGGTCGACCTCCAGCATCTTGTCGTTGTTCGTCGGGATGACGCGGTGATAGTCCGGGAAGCTGCCGTCGATCAGCTTCGAGGTCAGCACCACATCGTCGAAGGCGAAGCGGATCCGGCTGTCCGACAGCGAGACCGCGACGCTGCCGGTCGTGTCCTCGATCAGCTTGCGCAATTCGTTGACCGCCTTGCGCGGGATGATCACGCCGGGGATGTTTTCCGCGCCCTCGGGCAGCGGCATCTCGACCCGCGCCAGACGGTGTCCGTCGGTCGCGACCGCGCGCAGCGCCTTCTGCTTGCCCGAGGCGAAGGCATGCAGGTAGATGCCGTTCAGGTAGTAGCGGGTTTCCTCGGTCGAGATCGCAAATTTGGTGCGGTCGATCAGGCCTTTCAAGTCCGTGGCCGAGATCGGGAACTGGTGCGGCAGGTCGCCGGATCCGGTCGCCGGGAAATCCTCCTTGGGCAGGGTCGCGAGCTGGAAGCGCGAACGGCCGGCCTTGATGGTGGTCTGCTGGCCGTCGCCGGAGAGCTCGAGCTGGACCTGGGCGCCGTCGGGCAGCTTGCGGACGATGTCGTAGAGCGTGTGCGCGGGCACCGTGGCGGCGCCGGCCTGGCCGGCATCGACGGCCACCTGCTCGACGATCGCCAGCTCCATGTCGGTCGCGGTCAGCCCCAGGCGGTCGCCCTTGGCCTCCAGCAGCACGTTGGAGAGGATCGGAATGGTGTTGCGGCGCTCGACCACGCTCTGCACATGCCCCAGCGAATGCAGCAAGGCCGTCCGTTCGATCGTCAGTTTCATCGCCCTGATCTTCTTTCCCGATCTGTCACAAGCTCTTTTCTCCACGCAACGGGCGGGCCGACCGGGGCAGCGCGCGGGCCGGAAAACAGGCCCATCAGCCGACCAAACCGGGTCGATCTTCAGCACGTCACGACTTGCTTGAGGCCCCCCAATCCGGAACGAAATCCCGGACGGAACGGCCGAATCGGCCAGGCTGGTTCAGCAAGTATTGGATTATAGCAACAAAGGCTTTGGGCAACAGGGAAAAACGCCCGGATTCAGGCCTCGCGGAGGCCGGAATCCGGGCGAAAAACAGCCCTGAAAAGGAGGCTGGAAACTCAGCCTTCGAGCATCCGTTTCAGGAGCTCGACGTCCTCGAGGAAGGCGCTGTCCGCGGCGCAGAGTTCCTCGACCTTTTTGACGGCGTGCATGACGGTGGTGTGGTCCCTCCCGCCAAACTTGCGGCCGATCTCCGGCAGCGAGCGGGTGGTGAGCTGCTTGGCGAGATACATCGCGACCTGGCGCGGCCGCGCCACCTGGCGGGCGCGGCGCGGCGACTGCATGTCGGCCTGCTTGATGTTGAAATGCTCGGCGCAGCGGCGCTGGATCTCCTCGATCGTGACCCGGCGGTCGTTGGCGCGCAGCAGATCCTTCAAGAGCTCCTGCGTGGTCTCCAGGGTGATCGGCTGGTGGATCAGCGAGGCGTGGACCACGATCCGCGTCAGCGCGCCTTCGAGCTCGCGCACGTTGGACGAGATCCGGTGCGCCAGGAATTCCAGCACCTTGGTCGGCACCTGCATCTGCGACTGCTCGGCCTTGGTTTGCAGAATGCCGAGCCGCAGCTCGTAGGTGGTGGGATGGATGTCGGCGACCAGGCCCCAGCCGAAGCGGGTGCGCATGCGCTCTTCCAGGCCCTGCAGGTCCGACGGCGACTTGTCGGCGGAGAGCACCACCTGGCGGTTCTGGTCGAAGAGAGCGTTGAAGGTGTGGAAGAACTCTTCCTGGGTCGATTCCTTGCCGATGATGAACTGCACGTCATCGACCATCAGAACGTCGACGGTACGGAAGCGCTCCTTGAAGGCCATGGTGTTCTTGTTCCGGAGCGCCCGGATGAACTGGTACATGAACTTCTCGGCGGAGAGATAGATGACCCGCTTCTCCGGCTTCTTCTTGCGGATCTGGTGCGCGATCGCGTGCATCAGGTGCGTCTTGCCGAGGCCCACGCCGCCATAGAGGAACAGCGGGTTGAACGGCACCTGGTCGCTCTCGGCGACGCGGAAGGCCGCGGCTTGCGCCAGCTCGTTCGACTTGCCGACCACGAAATTCTCGAAGGTCAGGCGCGGGTCGAGGTTGCCGCTCCATTCGTCCAGCGCATCCGGCTCGGAATCGCGGATGACGGCGGGTGACGCAAGCGTCTCCACCGCTTCCGGCGCTTCGACGACTTCCGGCGCTTCTTCCACCGCCGCTTCCGCTTGGGCGGCCGGCTCGGTCTGCGTGGTGTCGACGATCACCTCGACCGAATGGATCTCGGGATTCTCGCTGCTCCACAGCGTGCGCAGGCGATCGGCGTAATGCGTCGCCACCCAGTCGCGCATGAAGCGCGACGGCACCGCGACGCGCAGATCCGCGCCGCGGCGACCGGCCAGGGTCAGGGGCTTCAGCCAACTCCGGAACGTCGCTTCGCCGAACTCCTGGCGCAGACGGCCGCGGACCCGCGCCCATTGCGCGTTCAACTGAGTGTCGGTGCCGGTCATTGGCTCAGCCATCGATCCACCCCCCATTTTCAATCTTGAACCCACTTCTAATTCTGAACGCACGTCTAATCTTGAATCCACGGCAGGCCGGCGAACTTCCAGCCCCCGCGCTGGCCGCGATGGCTGGCGCCATCCTTGTCGCCTTCAAACCCTTCCGCGACGTTGAAGCATTGCGCATAGCCGGCCGCGGTCGCCGCGATGGCGGCCGAGCGCGACCTGGCGCCGCTGCGGCAGATGAACAGCAGCGGGCCCACCGACGCACCCTGGGCCCCGCCGAGCTGCGCCTTCAGCTTGGCGGCGAAGTCGGGGTCGATCGCCATGTCGGGAAAGTTTTGCCAGCTGAGCAGGACCGTCTTCTTGCCGAGATTGGCGAGATCGGGAATGCCGACAAAGGCCCATTCCGGGCGAGTCCGCACATCGACCAGAACCGCCCCCGGTTCCTGGGCCAGAACTTCCCAGGCCTGCTTCGGCGAAATGTCCCCGGCGTAATTCATCGCTGCTCTCAACCCGTCCTTCGTCCCAAAAATTCGACCACGCATCGCCGGCACCGCTGCGCTGATCCCGAAACAAAGGTTCGGGCTGCAACGGGTTGGCGATCCGGGTTTTTACTGCTGGCCCAGACCGCCGGTGAGGCAAGGGTCCGGGTCGGGAATCCGCGACTTAGAGTGGTAATTCTGCGACGCGAAGCGCAGGATTGAGTGCGCCCTGACGGGTGCCGAGGTGGAGCAGGAAATCGGACAGATAGACTTGTGTTTTTCTTGCAACATAGAAGTGGCTGTCAAGAAATTGACGCCGAGATCGGATCCGACGCCAAATGTTGCCTTAACCACAGCTGGCAAGTCCCGACTTTCCATGATAACTCTTTGATTTTATTTTAGTTATTGCCGAATTTTACGACGCGTTTCTGACCGGGTCGCTCCCTGTCCGGCGCTTGGGGATAACTCTACGCTCGCGTTTTAGGGCTTGCAATAAGTCCGAATCATGAACGTCCGGGCTCCCCAAGTGACAGGTAGAAGCGTTGCAACTTCGCAACAGTTTGTCATGTTTCTGCAATAGAGCGCGCGCCCGAAACCCACAACAATGGGTGGCGAAGCCCAATTTCAGGGCGTGCGAAAACCCCCGCCGGCAAGCACTTGCGCGACGGGGTTGTATCCGGTCGATAAGACGGAAATTAGAGCGCCTTGATCCGCTTGGTGAGGCGGGAGATCTTGCGGGAGGCGGTGTTCCGGTGGAGCACGCCCTTGCCGACGCCGCTCTGCAGGATCGGCTGGGCCGCCTTCAGGGCGGCTTCGGCGCTGTCCTTCTTGCCCGAGGCGATGGCCGCCTCGACGCTCTTGACCGCGGTTTTGACGCGGCTGTCGCGGGCGCGGTTGATCGCGGTCCGCTTGACGGTCTGGCGCAGGCGCTTTTCCGCCGATTTGTGATGAGCCATGTAACGTGTCCGATGATTAGCCGAATTGCAGGCGGCGGGTTATACAGGCCACCCATAGGCCCGTCAACCAGCCGCCAAGCGCCCGGAATTGCCCGGAAAATCAAGACTCTCCGGGCATCTGCGACGGGAAATCTGTAGACTCACCGCCTGACCGGGGTCATATACCGGACGGTTTTTGGACTTCGAGACATGCGGCTGCCGTTTACCAAGATGCACGGGCTGGGCAACGACTTCGTCGTGATCGACACGCGAAGCCGGCCGATCGCCCTGAGCGACGACCAGAAGCGCCGGATCGCCGACCGCCGCCGCGGCATCGGCTGCGACCAGCTGATCCTGCTGGAGCCAAGCCGCCGCGCCGATGTCTTCATGCGCATCTTCAATCCCGACGGCAGCGAGGCGGGCGCTTGCGGCAACGCGACCCGCTGCGTCGCCGGCCGGTTGATGGCCGAGCAGGGCGTCGAGCGCATCCGGGTCGAGACGATCTCCGGCCTGCTGGAGACCAGCGCCGCCGATCGCGGCGAGATCGCCGTCGACATGGGCGAGGTCAAGACCGACTGGCGCGACATCCCGGTCGCTGAAGCTTGCGACACGTTGCATCTGCCGCTGGCGCTCGGGCCCCTGGCGGATCCGGTCGGCGTCAATGTCGGCAATCCGCATGCGGTCTTCTTCGTACCCGACGTCACGGCGATCGATCTCGCGAAGCTGGGACCGGCGCTCGAGCACGCGCCGCTCTTCCCGGAGCGCGCCAATATCGAGATCGTGCAGCGCCTCGCTTCCGGCAAGCTGCGCATGCGGGTCTGGGAACGCAGCGCCGGCATCACCCAGGCCTGCGGCAGCGGCGCTTGCGCGACTTTGGTGGCCGCGGCCCGCCGCGGTCTCACCGATCGCAAGGCGGAGGTGGTGCTGGACGGCGGCACGCTCACCATCGAATGGCTGCCGAACAACCATGTGCGGATGACCGGCGGCTGGACCACCAGCTTCCAGGGCGAGATCGAGCTCGGCGAAATCCAGGTGCGCGAGGCCGTCAATGGCTGATGCACGCCTCATTACCATGGGCTGCCGCCTCAACACCTTTGAGAGCGAGGTGATGCGCGGCCATGCCGCCGCCGCCGGCCTTGAGGATGCGATCATCGTCAACACCTGCGCCGTCACGGCGGAAGCCGAACGCCAGGCCCGCCAGGCGATCCGCAAGGCGCGGCGCGAGAATCCGGATGCCAAGATCATCGTGACCGGTTGCGCGGCGCAGATCGCGCCGGAGAAGTTCGCGGCACTCCCCGAAGTCGACCATGTGCTCGGCAATTCCGAGAAGCTCGAGGCGCAGAGCTTCCAGCGCATCGCCGATGGCAGCGCCAACGACCGCATCGCCGTCTCCGACATCATGCTGGTCAAGGAGACCGCGGCGCATCTCATCTCAGGATTTGCAGAACGCAGCCGCGCCTTTGTCGAGATCCAACAGGGCTGCGACCACCGCTGCACCTTCTGCATCATTCCCTTCGGCCGCGGCAACAATCGCTCGGTCCCGGTGGGCGAGGTCGTCGCCCGCGCGCGCAAGCTGGTCGAGAACGGCTTCCGCGAGATCGTGCTGACCGGCGTCGATATCACCGGCTACGGCGCCGACCTGCCGGGTGCGCCGAAGCTCGGGCAGCTGGTGCGCCGTTTGCTCGCGCTGGTGCCGGAGCTCGAGCGCCTGCGCCTTTCCTCGCTGGACGTGATCGAGGTCGATGAGGAATTGCTGCGGCTGATCGCCGAAGAGCCGCGGCTGATGCCGCATCTCCATCTCTCGCTGCAGGCCGGCGACGACATGATCCTGAAGCGGATGAAGCGCCGGCATCTCCGCGCCGATGCGGTGAAGTTCGCCGCAGAGGTGCGCCGCCTGCGTCCCGACGTGGTGTTCGGCGCCGATCTGATCGCCGGATTCCCGACCGAAGATGAGGCGATGTTCCGGAACAGCCTCGCGCTCATCGAGGATTGCGGCCTCACCTTCCTGCATGTCTTCCCTTATTCGGCGCGCTCCGGCACGCCGGCCGCGAAGATGCCGCAGGTGAAGGGCGACGTGCGCAAGGAACGCGCCGCACAGCTCCGCGCGGCGGGACAAGCGGCGATGCAGAACTACTTCGCCCAGCGCATCGGGTCGCCGGTCAGCGTGCTGATCGAGCGCGCCGAGGACGGCATGGGCTTCGGCCACAGCGAGCATTTCGCGCCGGTCAGAATGAAGAGCAGCGCTACGATCGGCGCGGTCGTCACCGGCCGCGTCGCCGGACACACGCAAGAACATCTCCTCGCCGAAGCGGCATGACCGACCATCAGAATGGTGAAAAGCGCGGCTGGCTCCAGCGGCTGCGCAGCGGGCTCAGCCGGTCTTCGAGCAAGATCGGCGGGAGCATCACCGGCCTCTTTACGAAGAGAAAACTGGACAAGGCCTTGCTCGAGGAGCTCGAGGAGGCGCTGATCACCGCCGACCTCGGTCCCGCGACCGCGGCCAAGCTGACCGCGGCGCTGTCCAAGGAGCGCTTCGGTAAGGACATCACCCCGGAGGATGCCCGAACGGTGTTCGCGGACGAGGTCGCGCGCATTGTTGCGCCGGTGGCGAAGCCGCTTGAGATCGCCGGCCATAAGCCGCATGTCGTGCTGGTGGTCGGCGTCAACGGCAGCGGCAAGACCACGACCATCGGCAAGCTGGCGCAGCATTATCGCGGGCAGGGACTGAAGGTCGTGCTCGCCGCCGGCGATACCTTCCGCGCCGCCGCTGTGGAGCAGCTGAAGATCTGGGGCGAGCGCACGGGCGCCGCCGTGGTTGCGCGCGAGCAGGGCGCCGATGCGGCGGGCCTCGCCTATGATGCGCTGGCGCAGGCCAAGGCGGAAGGCGCCGACCTGCTGCTGATCGACACCGCCGGCCGGCTGCAGAACAAGGCGAATCTCATGGCCGAGCTCGCCAAGGTCATCAAGGTGCTGAAGAAGCTGGAGCGGACCGCGCCGCATGACACGCTGCTGGTGCTCGATGCCACCACCGGCCAGAACGCCCATTCCCAGGTCGAGATCTTCAAGGAGATCTGCGCCGTCACCGGCTTGGTGGTCACCAAGCTCGACGGCTCGGCCAAGGGCGGCGTGCTGGTCGCCCTGGCGGAGAAGTTCAGCCTGCCGGTGGTCGCGATCGGTGTCGGCGAGAGCGCCGACGATTTGCGGCCGTTCGAGGCGGAGGCCTTCGCCAAGTCGCTGATGGGGTTGGTCTAGGCCGGTCAGGCCTCACGAGCCGAGTGCATCCGCCCGCCCTATGCCGGCATCGGTACAATCTATTGGGCAGCTCCGCCTCACTCATGCCATGTTGCGGTTCCATGACAGGCGCTAGATGTCGTTGCCAAGCAGGTTGTTCAGTCGGTGAGCTGGGGGAGCGGCCATGATCCCGGCATGGGGTCGGTGGTGATTGTACCAATGTAGCCAGCCAGGCATGTCGGAGCAGCGATCGGCTGAAGAAGC
>NZ_JAYRKD010000045.1:0-26598 GCF_041905885.1 Dongia sp.
GCGCAGCCTCTTCTTCAGCACCGCCTGCTCACCGGCGTTAACCCCATGCAACTGAAAAACACGCTTGGACGTATCCATGCCAACACGGATAAGCTTTTCCACGGACGGCTCCCTTGTTTGAGATCGCACAACGACCTCATTCTGGCACATCGATGCCGTCGGGGGCCGTCCACCCCATCACGAGTTCCTTTGTGGCAGGCAAACTCGTGGATGCCAAGGCCAAGCCTTGGCATGACGACCGAGTAAGCTGCAAGTCTGGTGCTCCTCAAGCCGTCTTCGCGGCCTTGACCCCGAGCTCTTCCTCCATGGCTTCGCGCATCTTGTATTTCTGGACCTTGCCGGTGACCGTGGTCGGGAAGGCGTCCACGAAGCGGACATAGCGCGGGATCTTCTGGTGGGCGATCTGGCCCTGGCAGAATTGCTGGACCTCCGCCTCGGTCAGGGTCTCGCCGGTGCGCAGGCGCACCCAGGCGCAGAGCTCCTCGCCATACTTGGCGTCGGCGACGCCGAAGACCTGGACGTCCTGGATCTTCGGGTGACGGTAGAGATATTCCTCGACCTCGCGCGGATAGACATTCTCGCCGCCGCGGATCACCAGGTCCTTGATCCGGCCGACGATGTTGCAATAGCCCGCGTCGTCGATCGTCGCGAGGTCGCCGGTGTGCATCCAATGCCCGGCGTCGATCGCCTCGGCGGTCTTGTCGGCCTGGGCCCAGTAGCCGCGCATCACCGAATAGCCGCGGGTGCAGAGCTCGCCCTTTTCGCCGCGCGGCAGGATCTTGCCCTCGGCGTCGATGATCTTCACTTCGACATGGGGGTGGACGCGGCCGATGGTCGAGACCCGGCGCTCGATCGGGTCATCGACCGCGCTCTGGAAGCTGACCGGGCTGGTCTCGGTCATGCCGTAGCAGATGGTCATCTCGCGCACGTTCATCAGCGCCATGACCTTCTTCATCAGCTCGATCGGACAGGGCGAGCCGGCCATGATCCCGGTGCGCAAGCTCGCCATCGAGAATTCCTTGAAGCGCGGATGCTCGAGCTGGGCGATGAACATGGTCGGCACGCCGTAGATCGCGGTGCAGCCTTCGCCGGAGATCGCCTCCAGGCTGGTCAGCGGGTCGAAGCCCTCGCCCGGATAGACCATGGCGGCACCCGTGGTGACCGCCGCCAGGTTGCCCATCACCATGCCGAAGCAATGGTAGAGCGGCACCGAGATGCAGATCTTGTCCGCGGGCGTGAGCGCGCAGCCACGGCCGACGAAATAGCCGTTGTTGAGAATGTTGTGGTGGGTGAGCGTCACACCCTTGGGGTTGCCGGTGGTGCCGCTGGTGAACTGGATGTTGATCGGGTCGTCGAATTGCAAGGTCGCGGCCAGGCCCTTCAGCTCGGCGCGCTGGATGTCGCCGCCGCGTTTGGCGACGTCGGCGAAGGGGATCGTGCCGGGAGAATTGCCGGCGATCTGGATCACCATGCGCAGGTTCGGCAGCTTCGCGGCCTTGAGCGCACCGGCCTTGGCGGTGGCGAGCTCGGGTGCCAACGTGTTCAGCATGCCGATATAGTCGCTGGTCTTGAACTGCGTCGCGGTCACGATCGCCGCGCAGCCCACCAGGTTCAGCGCATATTCCAGCTCGGTCAGTCGGTAAGCGGGATTGATGGTGACCAGGATCAGCCCGGCCTTGGCGGCGGCGAACTGGGTCAGCGCCCATTCGGCACGATTGAGCGACCAGACACCGATCCGCTCGCCCGGCTTCAACCCCAGCGCCAGCAGGCCTGCCGCAAAGGCATCGGCCTGGTCGCGGAGCTCGGCCCAAGTCCAGCGCGTGTCGGTGCCGCGATCGATCAGCGCGGGGCGGTCGGCCCAGGTCGATGCGGCATCATCCAGCGCCTGGCCGATGGTCTTGCCCAAGAGCGGCGTATCGCTGATGCCGCTCACATAACTCATCGCTTGCGTCATCGCATCCTCCCAGAGAGGCGCCCCGTCTGCCGCGGGGCTTGCGCGGAAACTATACTACGCCCCGGCGGCGAGCGCCTGTGCGACCTTGGATGCAGGCGCGCGGTTGAGCTGCTGCAGCACGTTGCGGCCCACCTTCGCGAGCTTGTCGAGATCGATGCCGGTCGCGATGCCCATGCCGTTCAGCATGTAAACGACATCCTCGGTCGCGACGTTCCCGGATGCGCCCTTGGCATAGGGGCAGCCGCCCAGGCCCGCGATCGAGCTGTCGACGACGCCGATGCCCAGCTCCAGGGTCGCAAGGATGTTGGCCAGCGCCTGACCGTAGGTGTCGTGGAAATGCACGGCGAGTTGTTCCATCGGCACGTGCTTCGCCACGGCCTCGATCATGCGCTTGGCCTTCAGGGGCGTGCCCGTGCCGATCGTGTCGCCGAGGGAAATCTCCTCGCAGCCCATCTCGAACAAGGCTTTCGCGACGCGCGCGACCGCTTCCGGCGCGATCTCACCTTCATAGGGACAGCCGAGCACGCAGGAGACATAGCCCCGGACCCGCCGCTCCTGCTCCAGGGCGCGCGCCGCCACCGGGCGGAAGCGGTCGAGGCTTTCGGCGACCGAGCAGTTGATGTTCTTCCTGCTGAAGCTCTCCGAGGCCGCGGCGAAGATCGAGATGTCCTTGGCGCCGGCTGCCTCCGCCGCCTCGAGACCTTGCAGGTTCGGCACCAGGACCGGATAGCGGACGCCGTCTCGTCTCTTCAGGCCCGCCAGCACCGCGGCAGTGTCGGCCATCTGCGGAACCCATTTCGGCGAAACGAAGCTCCCCGCCTCCACCGTCTTGATGCCGGCCGCGACCAGGCCTTCGATCAGCGCGATGCGCGCGGCGACCGAGACCGGCGTCGGCTCGTTCTGCAATCCGTCGCGCGGGCCGACCTCGACGATGCGGACGGAAGACGGCAGGCTCATGCCTCCTCCAGCACCAGCAGCTCGGCGCCGTCGGTCACCTGGTCGCCGGCGGCGAAATGCACGGCCTTCACCTTGCCGTCGCGCGGTGCCTTGACCGCATGCTCCATCTTCATCGCCTCGACGATCGCGAGCACCGCGCCTTTGCTGACCGCCACGCCGGCCACGACCAGAATTTTGGTCACGGTGCCGGGCATCGGCGCCAGGACCCTGCCGGTGGTGGCGGCATTGGATCCGGAAGGACGCCGCGGGTCGATCAGCGCCAGGCGATGCGTGGCGCCGTCGAGGAAGACCAGGCATTCGGCATCGCGCCGCACCACGCGGCCCTTGCAGCGCGTTCCGCCGATTCGCGCCGCGACCGCGGCATCCGCATCCAGCGTCGCATCGGCCTCGACCGTGCCGTCCGGCAGGTCCAGGGCATAGCCCGAAGTTCGGTAGTGCGCGCGGACGGTCAGCACCGCCTCGCCGTGCTGGAAGACGAGATCGGCATAGGCGTCGCGGTTTAAGCGCCAGCCGGGCAGCCGCGCCCAGGGCGAATGGGGATCGCCGGCCTGCGTGACGGCGTCGCGCTCGCCGGCGCGCAACACCGCGAGCGCCGCCAGCGCGAGGGCGTTGACCGGGAGCGGCGGCGGCTCGGGCAGCAGTTCCGCGCGGTGCCGCTCGATGAAGCCGGTATCGACCTTGCCCGCGGCGAAATCCTGCTGCCGCAGGATCGCCTGCAGGAAGTCGAGATTGGTGGCGAGGCCGCCGACTTCGGTGGCGGCGAGGGCGCGGCGCAGGCGTGCGATGGCTTCCGCGCGGTCGGCGCCGTGAGTGATGATCTTGGCGATCATCGGGTCGTAATGGATCGAGACGGCGTCGCCGGCGCGGATGCCGGAATCGACCCGCGCTTCGTCCGGGAAGCGAAGATGATGCAGGGTGCCGGTTTGCGGCAGGAAATCGCGCGCCGGGTCCTCGGCGTAGAGGCGCACTTCCATGGCATGGCCGTGAATCGCGAGATCGCCCTGCCCCTTCGGCAGCTTCTCACCGCGGGCGACCTTGATCTGCCATTCGACAAGGTCGAGGCCGGTGATCGCCTCGGTCACCGGATGCTCGACCTGGAGTCGCGTGTTCATCTCCATGAAGTAGAAGTTCTCGCCTTCCGCAATGAACTCCACGGTGCCGGCGCCGACATAGCCTACCGCCTTGCCCGCTTCCACAGCGGCCTTGCCGATCGCGGCGCGGCGTTCCGCCGACAAGCCCGGCGCCGGCGCTTCCTCGATCACCTTCTGGTGGCGGCGCTGGATCGAGCAGTCGCGTTCGAAGAGATGGATGATGTTGCCGTGAGAGTCGCCGAAGATCTGCGCCTCGATATGGCGCGGCTGGGTCAGGTATTTCTCGACCAGAACGCGGTCATCGCCGAAGGCGTTCGTGGCCTCGCGCTGCGCGGATTCGAGTGCGTCCTTGAACTCGGCGGCGCTGGCGGCGATCTTCATGCCCTTGCCCCCGCCGCCAGCCGAGGCCTTGATCAGCACCGGATAGCCGATCTTGTCGGCGGCCGAATTCAGCACTTTCAGCGACTGGTCGGCGCCGTGATAGCCGGGGACCAGCGGCACGCCCGCCTTCTCCATCAGCGCCTTGGCTTCGCTCTTCGAGCCCATGGCGCGGATCGCGGAGGCCGGCGGGCCGATGAAGATCACGCCGGCCTTGGCGCAGGCTTCCGCGAAACTCGCGTTCTCGGAGAGGAAGCCGTAGCCCGGATGGATGGCGTCGGCGCCGCTTTCTTTCGCGGCTTTGAGGATGTTGGCCTGGTTGAGATAGCTTTCACGCGGCGGTGCGGCGCCGATCTCATAGGCGGCATCGGCGACCGCGACATGCAGCGCGTTGCGATCGGCTTCGGAATAGACCGCGATGCTGCGGATGCCCATGCGTTTCAGCGTGCGGATGATCCGGCAGGCGATCTCGCCGCGGTTGGCGATGAGGACGGTCTCGATCGCCCTCATTGCACCCAGCCCGGCTTGCGCTTCTCCAGGAAGGACGCAACGCCCTCCTTGCCCTCTGCACTCGCGCGGATCGCGGCGATGCGCCGGGCGGTGTCTTCGATGATCTCGGGGCTCGGGGTTTGATCGACGGCGCGGACCAGCAGCTTCGCCGCCGACAAGGCATGCGGCCCCGCCTTGCGGATCGCGTCCAGCCAGTGATCGACGCAGGGGTCGAGCTCGTCCGCGGCGACCACTTCGTGGACGAGGTTCATGGCCAGGGCCTGCTCGGCCGGGAAACGCTCGGCGGTCAGGAACCAGCGTCGCGCCTGGCGCGCACCCATGGCGCGGATGAGATAGGGGCTGATCACCGCGGGGATCAATCCCAGGCGCACCTCGGTCACCGCGAACTCGGCCTCTTTCACCGCCACGGCGAGATCGGCACAGGCGATCAGGCCGATCGCGCCGGCGAAGGCATTGCCATGCACCCGCGCGATCACCGGCTTCGGGCAGGTGTCGATAGTGTGCAGCAACAAGGCGAGGCGGCTGGCATCAGCGAAGTTCTCCGCCTCGTCGAAGCCGGCCATGCGCTTCATCCAGTTCAAGTCGGCGCCGGCCGAGAAGCTCTTGCCGTCGCCGCGCAGCACCACGGCACGGACCGTCTCATCCTCGGCCACGGCGTTGAAAGCGTCGGTCAGCTCGGCGATCAGCGCCTCGTCGAAGGCGTTGTGCACCTCGGGGCGATTCAGCGTCAGGGTCGTGACGCCGTTCTGGGTCTCGACGATCAGACTCACATGCGGAACACGCCGAAGCGTGTCTCCTCTGCCGGCGCGTTGAGGGTGGCGGACAACGCGAGGCCGAGCACGTTGCGGGTCTCGGCGGGATCGATCAGCCCATCGTCCCAGAGCCGGGCCGTGGCGTAATAGGCGTCGCTCTGGCGCTCGTATTGCGCGGCGATCGGCGCCTTGAACTTGGCCTCTTCGTCGGGCGACCATTTCCCGCCCTTGGCCTCGATGCCGTCGCGCTTCACCTGGGCCAGCACGTTGGAGGCCTGCTCGCCGCCCATGACGGCGATGCGGGCATTGGGCCACATCCAGAGGAAACGTGGATCATAGGCGCGGCCGCACATCCCGTAATTGCCGGCGCCGAAGCTGCTGCCGATGATCACGGTGAATTTCGGCACGGCGGCGCAGGAGACCGCGGTCACCATCTTGGCGCCGTCCTTGGCGATGCCGCCGCTCTCGTATTTGCGGCCGACCATGAAGCCGGTGATGTTCTGCAGGAAGACGAGCGGAATGCCGCGCTGGCTGCAGAGCTCGATGAAATGCGCGCCTTTCAGCGACGATTCCGAGAACAGCACGCCGTTGTTGGCGACGATGCCGACCGGATAGCCCCAGATATGCGCGAAGCCCGTCACCAGGGTCGCGCCATAGAGCGGCTTGAACTCTTCGAACTCGGAAGCGTCGACGATCCGAGCGATGATCTCGCGGACGTCATAGGGTTGGCGCGGATCGGCGGAGACAATGCCGTAGATCTCGGCCGGGTCGTAGAGCGGTGCGCGGGGTTCCCGCACTTCAAGGCCGTGGCGCTTCACGCGGTTGAGGTTGGCGACGATACTGCGCGCCTGGCCCAGGGCCTGCGCGTCGTTCTCGGCCATATAGTCGGCGACGCCGGAGGTGCGGGTATGGACTTCGGCGCCGCCGAGATCCTCCGCGGTGACGATCTCGCCGGTCGCGGCCTTCACCAGCGGTGGGCCGCCGAGGAAGATGGTCGCCTGGTTCTTCACCATGATGGTCTGGTCGGCCATGGCGGGGACATAGGCGCCGCCGGCGGTGCAGCTGCCCATCACCACCGCGATCTGCGGGATGCCGGCGGCGGACATCTGGGCCTGGTTGTAGAAGATCCGGCCGAAATGCTCGCGGTCGGGAAAGACCTCGTCCTGGTTCGGCAGGTTGGCGCCGCCCGAATCCACCAGATAGATGCAGGGTAGATGGTTGGCCTGCGCGATGGCTTGCGCGCGCAGGTGTTTCTTCACCGTCATCGGATAATAGGTGCCGCCCTTGACCGTCGCGTCATGGGCGACGATCAGGCATTCGCGGCCCGAGACCCGGCCGATGCCGGTGATCATGCCGGCGCAGGGCACCTCGTCCTCATACATGCCCCAGGCGGCGAGTTGCGAAAGTTCCAGGAAGGGCGAGCCGGTATCGATCAGGGTGCGGACCCGATCGCGGGGCAGCAGCTTGCCGCGTTTCAAATGCCGCTCGCGCGCGGTGGCACCGCCGCCTGCGGCGACCTTATCGACATTGCGCTTGAGGGTCGCCACCGCCTGCGAGAGCGCCTCGTGGTTCTGGCGAAAGCTCTCCGATCGCCGGTCCAGACTGGTTTCCAAACGCGCCATGGGCTCTCCCTGAATCGGCGCATCCTAGCGGTCTGCCGCCGCGAAAGTCACGCTGCGCCGCAGCAATTGCGAAATATTGCGTCCCGCCCGCCCCGCGAAACAACAAAGCGTCCGGCGGGTTGATGGAATACGCAAGGACCTTCGCGGGCTTCGTGATTAGATTGCGGAGAAATCGGCAAAGGCCCCTGCGACTCGGAGAGCGCGCAACCCATGCTCATTTCCCCCATCCGCGATGGCGTCCGGCTGGACGACCCGTACACGAAGACCACCGGTCGCGTGCTGATGAGCGGCATCCAGGCGCTGGTCCGACTTCCCATGGTCCAGAAGCGTCGCGACCGGGCCGCCGGCCTCAACACCGGCGGCTTTATTTCGGGTTATCGCGGCTCGCCCTTGGGCGGCTACGACACCGCACTGGGCAAGGCCAAGAAGTTCCTCGCCGCGCATGACGTGATCGCACAGCCGGCGGTGAACGAGGATCTGGCGGCAACCGCGATCTGGGGCACGCAGCAGGTGGGCTTGTGGCCCGGCGCCACCAAGGACGGCGTCTTCGGCATCTGGTACGGCAAGGGCCCGGGCGTCGACCGCTCGGGCGACGTGCTGAAACACGCCAATGCCGCCGGCACCTCCAAACATGGCGGCGTGCTCTGCCTCGCCGGCGACGACCACGGCGCCAAGTCCTCCTCGATCCCGCACCAGTCGGACCATGCCTTCATGTCGGCGGTGATCCCGGTGCTCTACCCATCAAGCGTGCATGAATTCGTGCGGATGGGGCTGCTCGGTCTGGCGATGTCGCGCTATTCCGGTTGCTGGGTGGCGATGAAGGTTCTCTCGGACACGATCGAGTCCAATGCGGTGGTCGATCTCGACCAGGAAGAATGTTCCTTCATCGAGCCGCCGAATTTCGTGATCCCGCAAGGCGGCTTGCATATCCGCTGGCCGGACGACCGCTGGTCGCAGGACCATCGGCTGCAGACCTACAAGGCTTATGCCGCGATCGAGTTCGGCAGCGTCAACGGCGTCGACCGCCTGATCATCGACGCGAAGCGGCCGCGCTTCGGTATCGTCGCCTCGGGCAAGGCCTATGAGGATGTGCGCGAGGCGTTGCAGCAGCTCGGCGTCGACCGGGAGACCGGCGAGGCGATCGGCTTGCGCCTGTTCAAGGTCGGCATGCCCTGGCCGCTGGCGCCGCACGGCATCCGGCAATTCTCCGAGGGACTGGAAGAAGTCCTGATCATCGAGGAGCGGCGCGAGATCATCGAGAACCAGATCAAGCAGGCTTTGTTCAACTGGAAGAGCGACGTCCGCCCGCGCATCGTCGGCAAGTTCGACGAGAAGGAAGTGCCCTTCCTGCCGCTCGACCGCGAGCTTTCGGAAAGCCTGGTCGCCCAGGCGATCGTCGCGCGCCTCATGAAGATGAGCATCCCCGACGACATCAAGGCGCGGCTGCAGGAGCGCCTCGCCTGGTTCACCGAGCGCGAGCAGCGTCTCAAGGGCTACACGCCGATCGTCAACCGGATGCCGCATTACTGCCCGGGCTGCCCGCACAACACCTCGACCAAGGTGATCGAGGGCAGCCGCGCCGCCGCCGGCATCGGCTGCCATTTCATGGTGCAGTGGATGGACCGCCGCACCGAGACCTTCACCCATATGGGCGCCGAGGGCATCACCTGGATGGGCATCTCGCCCTTCACCACGGAGAAGCATCTCTTCACCAATCTCGGCGACGGCACCTATTTCCACAGCGGCATCCTCGCGATCCGCCAGGCGGTCGCCGCCAAGATCAACATCACCTACAAGCTGCTCTATAACCAGGCTGTGGCGATGACCGGCGGCCAGCAGGTCGATGGCGAGCTCTCGCTGGGCCAGCTGGTACAGCAGATCCGGGCGGAGGGCGTGCAGCACATCACGGTGCTGAGTGATGATGTCGATGAACTGCCGATCGGCGAATTCCCGGCCGGTGTCACCATCCATCCCCGCGAGCATATGGACCGCGCGATGGAGGAGTTTCGCGAGATCGAGGGCTGCTCGGTCATCGTCTACGACCAGGGCTGCGCCGCGGAGCTGCGTCGCAAGCGTCACCGCAACCTGGCGCCGGAGCCGGAAGAGCGGGTGTTCATCAATCATGCGGTCTGCGAAGGCTGCGGCGATTGCTCGGTGCAGAGCAATTGCATCGCGATCGAGCCCAAGGAAACGCCGCTGGGCCGCAAGCGGGAGATCAACCAGTCGGCCTGCAATGTCGATCTCTCCTGCCTGAAAGGCTTCTGCCCCTCCTTCGTGACGATCAAGGGTGTGCAGCCGCGGAAGGGCGAAGGCATCTCGCTGGGGGATGACGAGCTGCCGGAGCCGCCGGCGGCAGGGGTCCTGGACACGCCGTTCAACATCGCGGTGACCGGGATCGGCGGCACGGGTGTCCTCACCATCGGCGGCATCATCGGCATGGCGGCGCATCTGGACCAGAAGGCCGCGATGGTGCTGGAAGTGGCGGGCCTGGCGCAGAAGGGCGGCGCGGTCATCTCGCATATCCGCCTCTGCAGCGATCCCGACCATATCTCGACCCCGCGCATCGCCGGCGGCAGCGCCGACCTGCTGCTGGCGGCGGATTCCGTGGTGGCGATCTCGCGGGAGAGCATGGAGATGCTCTCGAGTGGGCGCACCGCCGCGATCGTCAACGGGCATAATGCGCCGGTCTCCGCCTTCGTGCGCGACCGCGACTTCGACTTCCGCCAGGATGCGGTCCTGCAGGCGATCAAGGATTCGGTGAAGCCGGGCCTGCGGATCGTCGATTTCCACCGTTTCGCCACCAAGGTGATCGGCGACGCCATTGCGTCGAACATGATGATGGTGGGCTATGCCTGGCAGCTTGGGCTGCTGCCCTTGTCGGAAGCGGCGCTGATGCGGGCGATCGAGATGAACGGCGTCGCCATCGCCATGAACAAGACCGCCTTCCGCTGGGGCCGCGTCGCCGCCGCCGATCTGGAACGGGTCGCCGACCTGCTGGTGCCGGCGAAGGATGAGCGCGCCGTCGCCGACATGACGCTGGACGAGATCGTCTCGCACCGGGCGCAGCACCTCACCGCCTATCAGGACGCGGCGCTGGCGGAGAAGTATCGCGCCGCGGTGTCGCGCATCCGCGCCGTCGAGAGCAAGCTCGGCAGCGAGGCGCTGACCCGGGCGGTCGCCATCAACTACGCCAAGGTGCTGGCCTATAAGGACGAGTATGAGGTCGCGCGGCTGCTGACCGATCCGGGCTTCGAGCAGGAGCTGAGGGAGACTTTCGAGGGTGACGGCAAGCTCAGCTTCCACTTGGCGCCGCCGCTGATCTCGAAGGAGGACCCGGATCTCGGGCGGCCGAAGAAGAAACGGTTCGGCGAAGGGATGCGGCTGCCGCTGAAATGGGTCGCGCGGATGAAGGGCTTGCGCGGGACCGCGCTCGATTTCTTCGGTAAGACCGAGGAGCGGCGGCGGGAACGCGGTCTGATCAAGACCTATGAGACGATGCTGGACGAGGTCGCCGGGTCGCTCAGCGCCGAGAACAAGTTCGCGGCGATTGCGCTGGCATCCGCGCCGGACCAGGTGCGGGGCTTCGGGCCGGTGAAGATGGCGGCCTTCGCGAAGTTCGATGCGCAATGGCCGCAGCTCCAGGCGCGCTATCGCGGGGTTCGCAAGGAGGCGGCCGCCTCTGCTAAGGTCGAGAAGCAGCCGGCGCTTTAGGGGGATAGGATGCGCAATTCGGGAAGCACGCTCGATTTCGACCTGGGCGACATGGTCGGCGCGCTGCGCAACCAGGTCGAAGCCTTCGCCGCCAAGGAGATCGCGCCGCGGGCGGCGGAGATCGACGCCAAGAACGAATTCCCGATGGATCTCTGGAAGAAGTTCGGCGATCTCGGCGTGCTCGGTATCACCGTCGAGGAGGAATATGGCGGCGCCGGGCTCGGCTATCTCGAGCATACGGTGGCCATGGAGGAGATCTCCCGCGCCTCCGCCTCTGTGGGCCTTTCCTATGGCGCGCATTCCAATCTCTGCGTCAACCAGATCCGCCGCAACGGCAATGCCGAGCAGAAGAAGCGTTACCTGCCCAAGCTGATCGACGGCACCAATGTCGGCGCGTTGGCCATGAGCGAGCCGGGTTCCGGCTCCGACGTCGTCTCGATGAAGCTCAAGGCCGAGAAGAAGGGCGACCGCTACGTCCTCAACGGCAACAAGATGTGGATCACCAACGGGCCGGATGCCGACGTGCTGGTGGTCTATGCCAAGACCGACCCGGCGGCCGGATCCAAGGGGATCACCGCCTTCCTGATCGAGAAGGGGTTCAAGGGATTCTCGACCGCGCAGAAGCTGGACAAGCTCGGCATGCGCGGCTCCAACACCTGCGAGCTGGTGTTCCGGGATTGCGAAGTGCCGGCGGAGAATGTGCTGGGCGAGGTCGGCAAGGGTGTCCGGGTGCTGATGTCCGGGCTCGATTACGAGCGCGCGGTGCTGGCGGCGGGGCCGATCGGGATCATGCAGGCGGCGCTCGACGTCGCCATCCCCTATGTGCATGAGAGGAAGCAGTTCGGGCAGTCGATCGGCAGCTTCCAGCTGGTGCAGGGCAAGCTCGCCGACATGTACACGACGCTCAACGCGAGCCGGGCCTATGTCTACGCGGTGGCCAAGGCCTGCGACCGCGGCCAGACTACACGCAAGGACGCGGCGGGCGCGATCCTGTTCGCGGCCGAGGCGGCGACTCGCGTGGCCCTGGACGCGATCCAGCTGCTCGGCGGCAACGGCTATATCAACGACTACCCGACCGGGCGGCTGCTGCGCGACGCCAAGCTCTATGAGATCGGCGCCGGCACCTCGGAAATCCGCCGCATGCTGATCGGCCGCGAGCTGTTCGAGGAGACCGCCTAGGCGCGCCTCCAGGCCCAGGGCAGCAGGGCGCAGGCCAGCGCGATCTTCACCACCTCGGCCAGCAGGAAGGGCACCAGGCCGCCGGCGATCGCGGCCCCGATCCCGGTGATGGTCGAGAGCCAGGCCACGCCGCAGACGAAGATCGCGATATCGCCGGCGATGAAGATCGCCGCGGCCGTGGCGATGTTGCGCCCGAGACCGCGATCGGCGAGATGGCCGACCAGGCCGGCCGCAACCAGGAAGCCGAAGAGATAGCCGGCGGTGGGTCCAGCGAGGATGGCGAGGCCGCCGCCCGCGGCGAAGAACGGCAACCCGGCCGCACCTTCCACCAGGTAGGCGGCGACGGTCGCCAGCGCGAGGTTGCGGCCGTAGACCGCGCCGATCATCAGCACGACGAAGGTCTGCATGGTCATCGGCACCGGCCAGAACGGCACTTTCACATGCGCCGAAGCCGCCAGCAGCAGGCTGCCGGCCATGACCAGCGCAGCCTGCTTCACGAGGTTGGTGGTGGCGCCGGACCAGAGCTTGTCGGCGAGGGTGAGTTGCATGATCGGGTCCTTGCTATTCGGTGAGAGTCATTGCGGGGCACCCCCACCCCAGCCCTCCCCCGAAGACGGGGGAGGGAGGGGCAAGCGAGGCGCGAAGCCCTCCCCCAGCTTTGGGGGAGGGTTGGGAGGGGGTGCCGCAAGCTCGATGCATCTTTCAGTTCAACGCGGCGCGGACTTTGCCGAGCAGCGCCTCGCGGTCGTGCCGGGCCTGCAGCGCGCCGTTCATGTCGACCTTCACGAACTTCGCGGGCGTATGCGGCTGCAGCTGCCCGATCAGGTCCATGTCGGCGGAGATCACGGTGCCGACCATGAAATAGCCGCCGCCGGAGACCGCGTCCCGGTGCAGCACGATCGGCTCGGTGCCGCCCGGCACCTGGATCGAGCCGTAGGGATAGCAGGCATCGACGATGTTGGAGGGATCGCTGCCGGCGCCGAAGGGCTGTTTGCGCGGCACGAACTCCAAGGGCTTGCCGCCCTTGAAGCGGTAGCCGATGCGGTCGGCCTCCGGCGCCACTTTCCAGGTGTCGGCGAAGAATTGCGCACCGGCGCCGTCGGTGATGCGGTGCCAGTAGAGGCCGGGCACCATCCGGAGCTCGGCCGGATTGCCGGGCAGACGGCGCAGATTGGCCGGGACCGAGCGGCCTTCTTTCGCCGCGCCGGCGACGCCGCCGACGTTGAGCGAATCGCCGGCGGCGAGCTTGCGGCCTTCATGGCCGCCGAGTGCGCCGAGCGTATAGGTCGAGCGCGAACCCAGCACGACGGGCACATCGATGCCGCCCTGGACCGCTATATAGGCGCGGGCGCCGATTTTGAGGAAATCGAAGCCGAGGGTCTGGCCGGCCTTCACCTTGAAGGCGGTCCAGGTCGGCTGCACCGCGCCATCGACCTTCGGCGGCAGCTCGGCGCCGGTGACGGCGACGATGGCGTCCACGGTGAATTGCAGCTCCGGTCCCATGAAGACGGCTTCGAGCACCGCCGCACCCTCCTCGTTGCCGACCAGCATGTTGGCGGCGCGCAGCGAGAAGCGATCCATGCCGCCGGAGAGCGGGATGCCGAGATGATAGTAACCGGGACGGCCGAGATCCTGGACCGTGGTGGAGAGCCCGGGGTTGACGACTTTAATGGCCATAGAGGACCCCCATGAGCTTCTTGTTGGTGCCGTCGATGTCCTTCTGGAACTCGTCCAGCGAGAAGGTGACGTCGCGGATCAGCGGCGTGAACTTGCCGGTCTCGACGTCGGCGACCGCGGCATCATAGGCGGCACGGTCGATCGGCTTCCATTTCACGATGTCGCCGGGGCGGAAGAAGACCATGAAGTCGCGCAGATACTTGATCTTCTGCTGCGGGTCGTAGATCGGCATCGGCGTGATGCCGAACATCTGATAGCCGCCGGCGCCGCGCACCGAATAGATGCAGCCAAAGCAGCCGCCATGACCGACCGTCAGTTTCGGCGTGTCGGTGCGGGGGCGGAGATATTTCGGCACCTCGATCTGCCGCTTCCGGTCCACCATCTGGTAAAGGAAGGGCAGGCCTGCAACGAAGCCGACCATGGAGACGAACCAGGGCGCACCCGAATGCGCCTTCACGAAGCCATCGACGCCGTCGAGGTTGTTGATGCGCGCGGCGTATTCGATGTCGGTGCTCTTCGGGTCCTGGTGGCGCTCGCGGAAGCGCATCAAGGTCTCGTGGGTCCAGGGATCGTTGTAGAGGACCGGGATCTCGACGATGCGGGTCTTGATGCTGGACTCCGCCTTCTCGGCAGCACCTTCCAGCCGCTTCAGCTCGGCCAGCATCTCGTCCGGCTTGATCACGTCGGGATCGAACTTGATCTGGAAGGAGGCATTGGCCGGGCAGATCTCGGTGACGCCCTTGATCTTGCTCTCCTTCACCGCCGTGGTCATCGAGAGGCTCTTGAAGAAGGCCTCCAGCGACATCTCCTCGTCCACCTCGACGAAGATATGCTCGTCGCCGCCAAAGGAATATCGGGTCTTCATCGCCCCACCTCCGCCTCTTCGTTCATTCCGCGGCGAGCTTCGCCGAGTTGTTCTCCAGCCAGCCTTCCAGCCAGCGCGTGTGGAAATCCGCCTTGGCGACCGCCGGGTCTCCCGCCAGCGCCAGATGCAGCGGCCGCGTGGTCTTCACACCGCCGATCTCCAATTCATGGAGCGCGCGCGTGAGACGCGCGATCGCGGCCGGGCGGTCCTCGTCCCAGACGATCAGCTTGCCGAGCAGCGAATCGTAGAACGGCGGGATCGTGTAGCCGGCATAGAGCAAGGTGTCGAAGCGCACGCCGTTGCCGCCGGGAACGCGCAGGGTCGCCACCGTGCCGGGGCCGGGCATGAAATTCTCCGCCGGGTCTTCGGCATTGATGCGGACCTCGATCGCATGGCCTTGCATCTTGATGTCGCTCTGCTTCAGCTTCAGTTTTTCGCCACCGGCGATCTTCAGCATCTCGCGCACCAGGTCGACGCCGGTGATGAACTCGGTCACCGGGTGCTCGACCTGGATCCGGGTGTTCATCTCGATGAAATAGAAGTCGCCGCTGGCGTCATCGTAGAGATACTCGAGCGTGCCGGCGCCGCTGTAATGCACCGATTGCGCCAGGTCGACCGCCGAGGCGCAGAGCTTGGCGCGGACCGAAGCCGGGAGGCTGACCGAGGGCGCCTCCTCCCAGACCTTCTGGCGGCGGCGCTGCAGCGAGCATTCGCGTTCGAAGCAATGCACCGCGCGATGGCCGTCGCCGAGGATCTGCACCTCGATATGGCGGGCGCGCTCGATCACCTTCTCCAGATAGAGCCCGCCGTCGCCGAAGGCCGCAAGCGCCTCGGCTTTTGCCTGGGGCACCAGGCGCTCAAATTCCTCCTGGTTGGTCGCGATGCGGATGCCGCGGCCGCCGCCGCCGGCCGCCGCCTTGATCATGATCGGGAAACCGGTGTCGGCGATGACCCGCCGCGCGGTCTCCAGATCGTCGACGCGGCCGTCGCTGCCGGGGACGGTCGGGACGCCGGCGCGCATCGCCGCCTCCCGCGCCGCCACCTTGTCGCCCATCATGCGGATCGCATTGGCGCTGGGCCCGACGAAGATAAGGCCGGCGACCGCGCAGGCATCGGCGAACTCGGCATTCTCGGCCAGGAAGCCATAGCCGGGATGGACCGCGTCGGCCCCGGTCTTCTTGGCGGCATCGATGATCGCGGGGATGTTGAGATAGGATTTCGCGGCCTGGGGCGGGCCGATGGCGATCGCCTCGTCGGCCAGCTTCACGGCCAGCGATTCGGCATCGGCGGTCGAATGGACCTGCACCGTCCGGATGCCGAGCTCGCGCGCGGCGCGGATGATGCGGACCGCGATCTCGCCGCGATTGGCGATGAGGAGCTTCTTTATCGGCATGTCACGCGAGATCGGCGAGGGGCTGACCGGCCATGACGGCGTCTTCGTTCTCGACCAGGAATTTCGCGATCTTGCCCGCTTCGGTCGCCTTCACCTCGTTGAAGGACTTCATCACCTCCACGAGGCCGATGACGTCGCCGACCGCGACGCTGTCGCCCTCGTTCTTGTAAACCGGCTGGTCGGGCGACGGCCGGCGGTAGAAGGTGCCGGGCAGCGGCGACAGGATCTGTTTGGCCATTTCTTTCCCTCTTTGAAATCGCTTAAGCCGCACTCAGATACGGCTTGATCGCCGCGCGGACGGCCTGGCAGAGCTCGACGGCGTTCGGTGTGTCGGAATGGACGCAGATGGTGTCCGCCCCCACCGCGATGTCCTTGCCGCCGACGCTCTTTACCTTGCCTTCCTTGATGGCGCGGATCGCCTTGGCGGCGGCTTCCTTCGCATCCTTGGCATCGTGCTCGCGGGTGATGATCAGGCCGCCGTCGTCATTATAGTCGAGATCGACATAGAACTCGGCGATCATCTTGTGGCCGCGCTCGGTGTAGATCTTCTCATGGAGCGTGTTGATCATGCCCATCAGCGGCACCTTGAAGACATCGGCCGCGTCGGCCACGGCGTGGGCGGCATGCTCCATCCGCGCCGCCATGCCGTAGAGCGAGCCATGCGGCTTGATGTGGTAGAGCTGCATGCCCTCGGCCTCGAGGAAGCCCTTCAGCGCGCCCACCTGGTAGATGATGCAGTTGGCCAGTTCCTCGCGGCTGATCTTCATCTCGCGGCGGCCGAAGCCCTGCAGGTCGGGCAGCGAGGGATGGGCGCCGACCTTGACGCCGTTCTTCTTGGCGCTGCGCACGGTCTTGCGCATGTGGTTGAAGTCGGAGGCGTGGAAGCCGCAGGCGACGTTGGCGACGGTGATCAGCGGCATGATCGCGTCGTCGTCGCCCATCTTGTAGAGGCCGAAGCTTTCGCCCATGTCGCAGTTGATCAATGCCATTTCTTCTTTCCTCCCTAAGCCTTCCGGCCGATCAACCGGCGGCGGAATTCATCGGCGAAAGCGGCGAAGATGAGGATCGCGCCGGTGACGCCGATCTGCAGATACGAGTTCACGCCCGATAGATTCATGCCGTTCTCGATCACGCCGAAGAACACGGCGCCGAGCACGACATAGGGCACGCTGCCGGTACCGCCGCGCAAGGAGACGCCGGCGATGACGCAGGCGGCGATCGATTGCAGCGGCATGCTGGTGCCGATATTGGCCTCGCCGGTTTCCATCCGCGCGGTGAGCAGCAGGCCGGCGATGCTGGTCAAGCCGGCGCAAACCGCGTAGGCCATGAACAGGGTCAGCCGCGTGTGGACTCCCGACAGCGCCGCCGCCTTCAGATTGCCGCCGACCGCGTAGAAATGGCGGCCGAGACGGGTCCAGTTCAGCAGGATATAGGCGGCGATGGCGATGATGACGGCGACCCAGACCGGCGCCTTGAGCCCCCAGAAGCCGCCCGAGCCGAAGGTGTCGGCGAACGCATAGGGGATGCCGCGCACCGGCGTGCCGGAGGTCAGGTAAAGCGCCGCGCAGAAGCCGACCGAGGCCATGCCGAGCGTCACGATGAAGGGCGAGACGCCGAGCAGCGCAACCCCGATCCCGTTCACCACGCCGACCGCGAGACCGCAGAGGAAGCCGATCGGCGCACCGACGGCAATGGCCAGCCAGGGCTGGTCGGGATAAGCGGCGGCCATGCCGGCCATGCCGAGCGCGCTGGTGACCGAGGTCACCGCCAGGGTCGAGCCGACCGAGAGGTCGAAGCCGGCGGTGAGCATCACGATCATCTGCCCAAGCGCCACGATGGTGAGATAGCTGGTCTGCCGCAGCACATTGGCGATGTTGTTGAAGGTGAAGAAGTTGTCCGAGAGCAAGGAGAACAGCACCAGTGCGATCAGGAGCAGGATCGGCAGCACGCCGATGCTCAAGAACAGCCGCAGCAGAAGCTGGGTCTTGGCCTGTTGGTCCGATGGGATGGCCTGCTGCATCGTCACGTCTGACTCCTAGGCGGCTCTCTCGAAGAAATGGCTGAGGACGCGGTCCTCGGTGATCTGGCTGCCCTGCAGCTCGACCTGCACCGAGCCCCGGAACATCACATAGGCGCGGTTGCACAAGTGCAGCACTTCCGGCAGGTCGGAGGAGATCAGCAACACGCCGGCGCCGGCCTCGCAGAGATCGGCGATCAGGCGGTAGATCGCGACCCGCGTGGAGACATCGACGCCGACGGTCGGCTCGTCGAAGACGAAGAGCTTCACGTCGCGGGTCAGCATCTTGGCGATCAGCACCTTCTGCTGGTTGCCGCCGGAGAAGGCCGCCATCTCGCGCTGCAGGTCGAAGGGCGCCAGCTTCAGCTGCTCGGCCAGGCGCGTGACCGTGTCCTTCTCGCGCCGGCGTTTCAGGAAGACGTTGCCGGAGAATTGCGGCAGGTGCAGCGACGGCAGCGAGGTGTTCTCGATGGTGCTGCGCGCCAGGACCAGGCCTTCCTTGTGACGGTCCGGCGGCAGGTAGGAGAAGCCGGCGTCGAGCATGCGGCGGGTCTTCCAGCTGGTCACGTCCTGGCCGTCGAACATCACGCGGCCTTTGGCGACCGGGAGGAGTCCATAGCAGGCGCGCGCCACTTCCGACTTGCCACAGCCCACGAGGCCGGCGATGCCGACGATCTCGCCGGCCTTCACCTCGAGGCTGACGTCGCGCACGCTGTTATCGGCCGTGGTCAGGCGCTCGATCGAGAGCAGGCTGCGCGCCGGGGCGTAGTTCACCTTGGGGAAGACCTGGGAGATCGGGCGACCGGACATCATCTGGATGAGGGTCGCTTCGTCGGCGGCATGGGCATCGACCAGGCCGACCTTGCGGCCGTCGCGCAGCACCGTGACGCGGTCGGCGATGCGGCGGAGCTCGATCATGCGGTGGGTGATGTAGATGATGCCGACGCCGCGGGCCTTGGCCTGGCGGATGAGGGCGAACAGGCTCTCGGTCTCTTTCTCCGTGAGCGAGGCGGTCGGTTCGTCGAGGATCAGCACCGAGAGATCGGATCGGAAGGCCTTGGCGATCTCGACCATCTGCTGCTCGGCGCGGGAGAGCTCCTGCACCCGGCGGTCGGCGCCCAACGGAAAGCCGAGCCGCTCCAGCAGTTCGCGGGCGCGCTTCAACTCGCTGCGGCGGTCGAGGAAGCCGTGACGCATGGGCTCGTCGCCGAGGAACAGGTTCTCGGCCACGGTCAGTTGCGGCACCAGGGAGAATTCCTGGAACACCGCGGAGATGCCGCGCGACCGCGCAGCACCCACATCGGCCAGCGTGAGCGGCGCGCCGCGGAATCGGATCTCGCCGCGGGTGGGCGTGTTGGCGCCGGCCAGGATCGAGATCAGCGTGGATTTGCCGGCGCCGTTCTCGCCGAACAGGGCGTGGACCTCGCCGGGGCGCAGTTCGAAATCGACATCGACGAGCGCGTCGACGCCGGGATAGTGCTTGGAAAGACCCTTGGTCTCGATCAGCAGCGTCCCGGCGCCGCTTGTGGGGGCGGCGCCGGGCTGCACGGCAATCGCGTCAGGGTTAGGCGCGATCACGGGTCGCTTCTACTCGACCGAGAATTCCGGCTTGAAGCCATCCGGCGCCAAGGAGGAGTCGCGGTCGAAGCTGTTCACGTTGGTGGAGTCGATCACGTAGAGCGCGGGCCCGACGTGTTTCTGGAACTCCTTGCCTTCGAGGATGCGGACCGCCTGATCGACGGCGACCCGGCCCTGGATGACCGCGGAGTCGGTCGGCGCGGCGAGGATGCGGCCGCGCTTGATGCCTTCAAAGACGCCCGGGGTGAAGTAGTAGGAGAGAATCTTCACCTTGTCCTCGAGGCCGCGGTCGCGGACCAGCTGCATGGCGGCTTCCGCGGTGACCGCGGTGCCGACGATGTAGTTGATGTCGGGATGCGCGGTCAGCGCATCTTCGAGCAAGGCGAGCTGCGCTTCCTTGCCGGTATCACCGTATTTGGTGTCGACGACCTCGATCGCGCCCGCCTTCACCGCCTCGGTGAAGCCGGTGTTGCCGGCCTCGACCCAGCCTGCGCCGGCGGGTCCGGGGAACCAGGCGACCTTCGCCGCCTCGCCGCCCTTCGGGTGCAGCTTCACCAGGTATTCGCCGGTCTTGCCGCCCATCTCTCCGAAGGAGACCAGCGACTTGGCCGAGAGCTTGTCCGATGAGATGCCGTTGATGACGTCGATCACCGGGATCTTCTTGTCGGCGAGCTGGCCGACCAGGCCGTTCAATCCGTCGAAGGAGATCGCGCCGATGATCACCGCCTGCGCCCCGCCGGCGACGCAGTTCTCGATCTGGCTGATCTGCTTGTTGAGCTCGGTATAGCCGCCGGCCTCCAGCACCTGCATGGCGACGCCGGTGCGCTTGGCCTCGGCGATCACGCCGTAATCGACCGCCAGCCAGTAATCGTCCTTCATATGCGGGAAGGAGACGCAGAGCTTGTGCTTGGCCGCGGCCTTCTCGACCGGGGAATAGTCCATCGAATGGCGGGCACTCGCCATGTCGAAGCTGTCCCAGACCTCGATCTTGTACGGATACCAGTCGGCGGCGAGTGCCACGGCGCTCGCCGATACCAGGACAGCGGCGCCCGCTGCCAATTGCAGTGAGAATTTCATCTTCGACTCCCTTGCCCTTCCCTGTGGGGACGAACGCCCCCTTGACCCGGCTGCCTTTGCCGGAATCCATCGCGGCGTTGTGCACCGCCGCATTTGTCACGATTTGGCGGGGCCGGCTGGATATTTGTAAAGGGCGATATTTTGAAATAGGATTTCGGAAAATCCGAAACCTCAATGGAACGGCGAAACGCGGCTTTCCCGCGCCCGTCGGAGTGAGTCTGGAATGAGTTTAAATCTCCGTCAGATCCGTTATTTCGTCGCAGCCGCGGAAGCGGGCAAGGTGGTGGCGGCGGCTTCCGCGGTCGGCATCTCGCCTTCGGCGATCACCGAGGCGATCCAGGATCTGGAGGAGACCGTCGGCACGCCTTTGGTCACGCGCCATCGCGACGGCATCAAGGTGACCTATGACGGCTATGTCTTCCTGCAGCATTGCCGGAACATCCTCTCGGCGCTGACTGCGGCGACTTCCGCGGTGGGCCAGCACCGGCCGCGCGTCGCCGGGCCGCTTTCGATCGGCGTCACCATCACGGTGGCGGGCTATTTCCTGGCCGCCCCGCTGGCGCGTTTCCGGCGCAGCTTCCCGGAGGTCGAGGTCAACATCCGGGAGCTCGGCCGCAACGTGATCGAGAAGCAGCTGGCGCAGGGCCAGCTCGACATCGGAATCGTGCTGGTCTCCAACCTGGAGCGTGGCGACGAGCTCGCGACCGCGACCCTGGCGAAATCGCGCCGGCGGCTGTGGACCGCGACCGGCCATCCGCTGCTCGGCAAGCCGCGCGTGACGCTGAAGGATGTGGCGAAGGAGCCCTATATCCAGCTCTCGATCGACGAGGCGGCGGCGACCACCCTCACCTATTGGTCAAAGTACAAGCTCAAACCCAACGTCATCTTCCAGACGGATTCGGTCGAGGCGGTGCGCAGCCTGGTCGCGACAGGCACCGGCATCACGATCTTGTCCGACATGGTCTATCGACCCTGGTCGCTGGAAGGCGACAAGCTGGAATCGCGCGAGATCGCGGCGGCGATTCCCACCATGGACGTCGGCCTGGCCTGGTCGAGCACGGCAACCTTGCCGGCGCCGGCAAAAGCCTTCATCGAGTTCTGCCGGATGGAATTCCTCTCCGGCAACCCGCGCTCCATGACTCTTTGAAAGACGACTGCACCGCAGCATTGGTTCGGCGTTGACTCGTCCTCGGGTGAATCGATAGCGTCTGGCGTCTGCTGGTATGATAGGTAGACCAATAATGCTTTCGAGGGCGAGAAGCACGACAATCCGGCGGCGCCGGCTTTATGAGGATGTCGCCTCGGGGCTGGAGGCGATGATCCGCGAGGGCGCGCTTTCGCCCGGCGATGCGCTCCCTTCCGAGCGCGAGCTCACCCAGCAATTCGGCGTCGGGCGTACCGCGGTGCGCGAGGCGCTGTTCCATCTGCAGAAGATGGGCGTCATCGAGCTGAAATCCGGCGAGCGGGCCAAGGTCACGCGCCCCACGCCCGAAGTGATGATGGAAGGCCTGGCCGGCGCCGCGCGGCACATGCTGGCCGAGCCCGACGGGGTGCGGAAGTTCCAGGAAGCGCGCAACTTCTTCGAGATCGGCCTGGCGCGGCATGCCGCCAAGCACGCGACCGATTCCGATATCCGGGCGCTGGCGGACGCGCTGGATCACAACCGGCAATGCATCGGCGACCTCGCCAAGTTCGAGCGGAGCGACGTGGCGTTCCATTACGTGCTGGCGCTCATTCCGCAAAATCCGATCTTCACCGCCATGCATTCCGCGATCGCCGAATGGCTGGTTGAGCAGCGGCATGTGACGCTGGCCTATCCGGGGCAGAACAAGATCGCCTATCGCGCCCACAAGACCATCTATGACGCGATCGCGGCGCGCGACCCTGACCGTGCCGAGCGGGTGATCAAGGCGCATCTCGACCAGGTCTCCAACGCCTATTGGCGGGCCGTGGCCGAGAACGGCGGCGGGGAGGCGCGCAAGTGAGCTTCGTGATCGTCGTGGACTTCAAGGTAAAGCCCGGCCAGATGGCGGCCTTCCGCAAGCTGATCGACGACAATGCGCGGGCCTCGGTCAAGGATGAGCCGGGCTGCAGCCGCTTCGACGTCTGCGCCAACCGCAAGGACGCGGAACGCATCCTGCTCTACGAGATCTACGACGATCGCGCCGCTTTCGACGCGCATCTGAAGACCCTGCATTTCGCGGTCTTCAACGAGGCGAGCGCGCCGCTGGTCGCCGACAAGACCGTCGCCGAATACGACCTCGTCTGCGAGGGATCCGCCGCGTAAGCGGCCAAGAAATCCGGTGCCGAACGGTACCGTAAAGGGAGGGTTCGAGTATGAGCGACCGCGGCCTCAAGGCCATGGCCGGCAAGAGGAAGGCCAAGTTCGGGCATTTCGTCGTCGAGTTCGCGACGCCGGGCATCGGCCATATCCTGAAGTCGGCCGGCTGCGACTTCGTGCTGTTCGACCTCGAGCATTCCGGCTTCGGCTTCGAGACCGTGAAGAGCGCGCTGCGCTATTTCGAGGCGGCCGATCTGCCGGTGATCGTGCGCGCGCCGTCCAAGGAGTATCACCACATCGCCCGCGCCTGCGACATGGGCGCCGAAGGCGTGATGCTGCCGATGGTGAGCGGCGCCAAGGAAGCGCGCCACATCCTCGACTGCATGAAATATACGCCGGACGGCAAGCGCGGCGTGGCTTTGCAGGTGGCGCATGACCGCTACCGTCCGGGCGCCGTCAGCGACAAGTTCAAGGCCGCCAATGCCCGCACCACCCTCTTTTGTCAGATCGAGACCGCGGAAGGCGTGAAGAACGCCGACGAGATGGCGCGGATGGACGGCGTCGATTGCCTCTGGGTCGGGCATTTCGACCTCTCGGTCTCGCTGGGGATCCCCGGCCAGTTCGACAATCCGAAATTCCTGAAAGCCATCGACACGGTCGCCAATGCCACCGCGAAGCACGGCAAGTCGCTGGGCCGCCTGGTGCCCAATGTCGAAACCGGTATCGAATTGAGCTCTCGCTGGGGCTTCGACTTCATCTGCTATTCCGGCGACGTCTGGGTGCTGCACAACGCGCTGCAGGAGGCGGTGACCAAGCTGCGGGCCGGCTGCAAGGGAAAGAAGAAATGACGGCTCCTTTCCGCGTCGCGCTGTCCGGAGATTTCAAGAAGGCCGACGGTTCGCCGACCTTCCCGGATTTCGACGTGCAGCCGCTGATCGACACGAAGAACGTCGAGGTCGCCTATATCGGCGCCGACAGCCCGTTGAAGGCGGAGCAACTCGCCGATTTCGACGCGCTGATCCTGCTGGTGCCGCGCTTCGGCAAGGAGAGCATCCATCCGAACGGCCGGCTTTCGGTGGTGGCGCGGTTCGGCGTCGGCTATGACAGCGTCGACGTGCAGGCCTGCACCGATGCCGGGATCGCGCTGGCGATCACGCCCGATGGCGTGCGGCGGCCGGTGGCGGTCTCGATCATCGCCTTCATGCTGGCGCTGACCGGCAAGATGCTGATCAAGGACAAGCTGACCCGCGAGGGCCCGGACGGCTTCAACCGCCGCGGCCAGCATATGGGCGTCGGCCTGGTCGGCCGGACGCTGGGCGCGCTCGGCATCGGCAATATCGGCGCCGAGCTGTTCCGCATGGCGCAGCCCTTCGACCTGAAGTTCATCGCCCACGATCCCTTCGCCGACAAGGCCGTCGCTAAGGAGCTGGGCATCGAGCTAGTCAGCCTGGAAGACGTGTTCCGCCGCGCCGACGTGCTCTCGGTCAACTGCCCGCTGACGCCGGAGACGCACCACCTGGTGAATGCCGAGCGGCTGGCGCTGATGAAGCCGACCGCTTACCTGATCAACACCGCGCGCGGTCCGATCGTCGACCAGAAAGCGCTCACCAAGGTGCTGCAGGAGCGGAAGATCGCCGGCGCCGGGCTCGACGTCTTCGAAGTCGAGCCGGTGCCGGCCGACGAGCCGATCCTGAAGCTGGACAACGTGATCGTGGCACCGCACGCTCTGTGCTGGACCGATCAGTGTTTCGCCGGCAACGGCGCCGCCGATGTGAAGGCGGTGCTCGACGTGATGAAAGGTGAAGTGCCGCGCGGCGTGGTTAATCGTGCGGTCCTGGATCAGCCGCGCTTCAAGGCGCGGCTGGAGGCATTCAAGGCCCGATACGGCGGCTGAACAACGCCGACGGGCCGTTGGAGAGAATTCCCGCCGCCGGGCGAGGCCAGGCAGGGGGGAATCGCGGGGCAATCGCGCGTGGGCGATGGCCTAACACTGGGAGGATAGGATGAGTCTCATCAAGAAGATGTCCTGGGTGGGCGCCGTTGCCGGCGTCGCCCTGGCGGGAGCGGCCGCATGGTCACCACCCGCATCGGCCGAGAGCGCGGCGGAAGTCGCGGTCAAGGCGGCGCAGCAATACAAGGGCCAGACCATCACCATCGTCTGGGAAGCGGGCCTGCAGGCGCTCGATCCGCTGAACTTCTCCGGCCCGAAATGGGAAGAACTGACCGGCATCAAGGTGAAGGTGGTCGAAGTGCCGATCGCCGAGATGTTCACCAAGATCATGCAGGACTACCGTTCCGGCGCCGGCGCCTATGACGCGCTGAACGTGGTGCCGTCCTGGATGCCGGATCTCGCCAATGCCGGCGCGCTCGAGCCGCTCGATCCCTATGTCGAGAAATACGGCTACGGCCCGGAACTGCAGACGATCGCGCCGACCTATCGCGACAACCAGATGAAGGTCGGCGACAAGATCTTCGGCTTCCCCGACGACGGCGACGTCTTCGTGATGTACTACCGCAAGGACATCTTCGAAGACCCGAAGATCAAGGAAGAGTTCAAGGCCAAGGCCGGCCGCGACCTGACGGTGCCGAAGACCTGGGCCGAGTTCGACGAAGTCGGCCAGTTCCTGACCGACAAGCTGCAGCCGAAGGTCTACGGTGCCTCCTTCTTCCGCCAGCCGCCTTACACCATGTTCATGTTCGAGGAGCGTTTCCGCGTCGAGGGCGGCAAGTTCTTCGATGCCGATACCATGAAGGCGACCATCAACTCGGACGTCGGCGTCAAGGTTCTCACCGACATGCGGAACGAGAACAAGTTCATGCCGCCGGGAGTCGAGCAGTTCGGCTTCGTCGAGAACCTGGCCGCCTTCCTGTCGGGCCAGACGGCGATGACCATCTCCTGGCCGCCCTACGGCCGCTGGGCCGCGGGCTACGGCACCGACGAGAAAGCGCTGAGCTGGGTGCCGAAGTCCACGATCGCCGGCAAGGTGGGCTATGCCCTGCCGCCGGGAGGCCATCCGCAGCTCGCGGCCGGCTTCTCGCTCTCGGTCTCCTCGACGTCGAAGAACAAGGAAGCGGCCTATCTGTTCATCCAATGGCTGAACAGCGAGGATATCAGCATGCAGCGCGTCATGCTGCCGACCGCATTGCGCGATCCGTTCAGGGACTCGCACTTCACCAGCACCGAGTACCAGAACAAGTGGCCCGAGGCGAAAGAGTATCTCGCGACGCTCGGCGAAGGTGCCAAGGCCGGTCTCGCCGATCTCTCCCTGCTGCAGACCGACAAGTATGAAGAGGTCCTGCGCCAGATGGTCGGCAAGCTCTGGGGCGGCGAGGATCCGAAGGCGATCCTCGATGCGGCCGCCGCGGAGTGGGACGCCATCACCGACAAGATCGGCGTCGACAAGCAGAAGGCGGCCTACAACACCTGGGCGGCCAATTCGGGCGCCTATCCGAAGTAAGCGTGAGTAGGCCTGAATGAACCGAGTCTGGGGCACCCCCACCCAACCCTCCCCCGCAGTCGGGGGAGGGCTTCTTTCTTCTCACTCCCCCAACTTTG
>NZ_JAYRKD010000046.1:0-25827 GCF_041905885.1 Dongia sp.
CCCCTCCCGACCTCCCCCCTGAAGGGGGGAGGAGTTGTTGTCAGACTTTCTTCGGCGGCAGGCCGATCGATCTTCCGGCATTCTTGTGGCGCGGCAGGTCGCGCTGCGCCCGCCAGATATCGTCGATCCTGCCCAGCACCGGCGGCAGCCAGGGCGCTCCCTTCGGGCCGCGCATGTCGATCGACATCAACATCTGCTCGTTGGTGGCGACGATCTCGGCCTCGTCGCCGCGGTGCATGGTGTGGAAGATGTGCAGCCGCTTGACGTCATAAGCCAGCAGTTGCGTGTCGACCCGCACCTCGACGCCGCCCTTCACCTCCAAAAGATAGTTGGTGTGCATCTCCAGCGTGAACAGCGTGTGCTGGGTGGCCGCGCGCTCGGCCGGCCCGAGCCCGATATGCGCCATCAGCGCGGTCGTGGCATCGCTGAAGATCACCGTGTAGTAGCCGTCGTTCAAGTGGTTGTTGTAATCCACCCAACCCGGCTGCACGACCGCGCGATGAAGCGTGAGGAGCGGCACGTCAGTCCTCGTACTTCCAGCCGTGACGCTCTTTTGCCTTGGTGATCGCGCCGATCACGTCGATGATGCAGTCGTCGCGCAGGCGCTCCAGCTCCTTGATCGAATGCGTGCCGGCCTGCTTCTCGGTGCCGTCGACGATCTTGTCGATGATCTCGTCGGTGAGCTTCGGCGCCTTCAAATGCGTCCAGGGCAGTTCCAGCGCCGGGCCGAACTGGGCCAGGAAGTGGCGCATGCCCGCGTCGCCGCCCGCCATGTGGTAGATCATGTACATGCCGAAGAACGACCAGCGGATGCCGAAGCCGAAGCGGATCGCATCATCCAGCTCGCCCGTCGTGCAGTAGTCGTCGTTGATCATGTGCATGCCTTCGCGCCACACCGCCTCCAGGAGACGGTCGGCGAGGAAGCCGGGGACTTCCTTGCGCACATGCAAGGGCCGCATGCCGAGCGACTTGTAGAACTCGATCGCGATCTGCTTGGCCTCGTCCGTGGTCCACTTCGAGCCGCAGACCTCGACCAGCGGCAGGAGATAGACCGGGTTGAACGGATGGCCAACGAGGCAGCGCTCCGGGCTCTTGGCTTCCTTGTAAAAATCCGAGGGGAGGAGACCCGAGGTCGAGGAGCCGAAGAGGGCACCCGGCTTCGCCGCCGCGGTGGCCTGGGCATGCATCTTCACCTTCAGCGTTTCGTTCTCCGGCGCGCTCTCCTGGACGAAGTCGGCGTTCTTCACCGCTTCTTCCATGGTCGAGACGAACTTCAGCCGGTCCTGCGAGGCGCCGGGCTTCAGCCCGACCTTGGTCAGCGCCGGCCAGGCATTGGCGACATTGGCGCGCAAGGTCGCTTCGGCATTCTTGCCGGGATCCCAGGCGACCACATCCAGCCCATTCGCCAGGAAACGCGAGGCCCAGCCGCTGCCGATGACGCCGGCGCCGAGGATGGCGGCGGTCTTGATATCCTTCGCTGCAATCAATGCCATGATCTCAAACCTCAGTTCCTGGCCTTCAGGCCGAGTTTCTTGCGGCCTTCGGCCGGGGTGAGCGGACGCGCACCCAAGCGCGTGATGATCTCGCAGGCGCGCTCGGTCAGCGAGCCGTTCGAGGCATGCACGCCCTTGTCGAGCCAGATGTTGTCTTCCAGGCCGACGCGCACGTTGCCGCCCAAGAGCATCGCCTGCGCCACCATCGGCATCTGCATCCGGCCGATGCCGAAGCCGGCCCAGAGCGCGCCGTCGGGCAGGTTGTCGACCATGGCCTTCATCGTGGTGGTGTTGGCTTCCGCACCCCAGGGAATGCCAAGGCAGAGCTGGAACAGCGGCGCGCCCTCGAACAGGCCTTCCTTCACCATCTGCTTGGCGAACCAGAGGTGGCCGGTGTCGAAGATCTCGAGCTCCGGCTTCACGCCCAGTTCCTTCACGCGCTGCGCGCCCTTGCGCAGCATGTTCGGGGTCGAGATATAGGTGTAGTCGCCGTCTCCGAAATTGAGCGTGCCGCAATCCAGCGTGCACATCTCCGGCAGCAGCTCCTCGACATGCGCCAGGCGCTCCAGCGGGCCCACGAGATCCGTCGCCTTGCCGAACTTGAACGGCTCCTCGCCGCCGCCGATCTCGAGATCGCCGCCCATGCCGGCGGTCAGGTTGATGATGATATCGGTGCCCGAGGAGCGAATCCGATCGACGACCTCCTTGTAGAGGTGCACGTCGCGGGTGCCCTTGCCGGTCTCCGGGTCGCGGACATGGCAATGCGCGACGGTGGCGCCGGCCTTGGCAGCCTCGATCGCCGCGTCGGCGATCTGCTTGGGCGTCACCGGAATGGCCGGGTGCTTGCCGACGGTGTCGCCGGCGCCGGTCACCGCGCAGGTGACGATCACTTCGTAATTCATGGAACTCCCTCCCACTGACTCGTGGGTGGATGGTCCTGCCAGGCCGCCGGAATCGCTTGAGGAATCCCGACAGCGCTTTGTCGGTTTCCGCCCAGGGTTAACGGTCCAATCAGCCGCCGAGGATCACCGTCAGCATGGTCATGCCGAAGCCCAAGGCCGCCACCGTCACCCCGACTTTCCACGGCGTTACCGCGGTGTAGGCGCCCCAGCGATAGCCGGCGATGAACAGCAGCACAACCTGCACCGTGTTGGAGACGGTGAGGGCCAGGCTCTCATCCGCCATGACCAGGAACGGAATGATGGCCGGGATGGCGGTCAGGGTGACCAGGACAAAGACCAGAAAGGCGGCGGTCCAGTCCTCCTTGGTGATGCGGATCGGCGCCGGGCTGGCCAGGCGGCCGACGCCGAGGATCGCCTGGTAGAGCTTGGCGCGTTCCTCGGCCGGGATCGCTAGCGGCTCGTCCTCGAGGCCGAACTGGTCGGCGACGGCGCTCAAGGCCGACTTGTCGTCGGTGACGCTGCGCAAGGACTGGTAGAAGCGGGCGCGCTGGCTGCGGAAGAACAGCGTGCCGAGCAGGAACAGCACGGCGTCGATGATGCCCCAGGCGATGTTGCAGCCGACCGCGCCGACGATCAGCTCGTTGGTGTCGAGCTCGCCCCGCACCATGAAGTAGCGCGCGCCCACCGTGAAGGTCAGGGTCATGATGATGCCGAACATGACCTCGCCCAGCGCATCGCCGGGATCGAGGAAGCGGTGGATGACGGGTCCGCGGCGCATGTCTCACTTTCCATTTGCTGTTGGGCTGGGCGAGCGGCCGCCGAGCCCCTGCGGGTCGGAGAGGCGGGCGATCGCCAGGTCTTCGGGAAAATCGTGCAGCTTCACCAGGGCCCGGTCGAGCAGGTCGAGCTCGTGGCGGAGCGCTGGGTGACGCGCCGGCGGCAGGATCTCGATCAGGCTTTCGATCATGGCGCGCAGGCGCCGCGAGATCTGGAAGTTGCTGGCGCCGTAGAGGCGGATCTCGGCAAAGGTCAGGTGCACGAAGTCCTCCCAATTCGGCGTGCGGGCGATCACCCGCAAGGCACCGCCCGGGCCGAACACCTGGTCGTTGTGCAGCTGCCGGAGGCCGACCGCGCGCAGCAGGCGCTGCAGCTGGTCGATCGCCAGCACCGCGGTGGTCGGGTCGTTGATCGCCGCCGACAATGCCTTGATCGCGATATCGACCACGATCCGGAAGGAGAAGGTGGAGTCCTGGTCGATGGTGCGCTCCGGCCCGAATGCGACCGTCCCACGCAGCAGTCGTTCGTCGATCGCGCCTTTCCCGCCAAAGACGCGGAACAAGGCCTCGTCGGCGCCGACGAAGTCGCCGATCATCGGCACCAGCTCGATCACCGCATCGGCCTGTCGCGCCAGCGCCACGATCGCCTTCAGATTGATCGCCAGCAGGATCGCGGAATGCCCTGCATGGGTCACCACCTGCCGGGGCGACGACAGCGCCGCCGGCGCCCGCGGCGGCGCTTCGCCCGCTTCCAGCCGGTGCGGATAGACCTCGCGGATGGCGGCGCGGCCCTTCTCGCCGACCAGCCATAGGACGCTCACCGGTCGCAGCATCCGCGCCGCATAGTCGATCAGGAAGAGAAAGGCGGCGAGCGACACCAGGCCGAGCAGGCCAGCGATCAGCGCGGTGAGGTGGGCGGGCCCGGCTTCCAGCCGCGCGCTGGTCCCCATCGCGAACAGGAAGGTGAAGATCAGCAGGCCGATGATGATGCGCAGCGCATTGTTGCTGAGCAGGGTGGAGGCGATGATCCGCGGCGTGAGCTGCCCGCCGGCCACCTGGATCGCCACCAGCAGCGAGCCCAGGATGAAGATCAGGAAGGTGAGGGCGAGGTTGAGGATGGTCTGGACGATGACCCGCGGCCCGGCCTCGCCCAGGAACCATTCCGGCTGCCAGCCCAAGGCCGTATCGATCATGCCGACGACCCGGATTGCCACCAGGTAGAGCAGAACGGCGACAAACGGCACGATCCAGAGCGAGGATCGCACATAGCTCTTCAGGCTATACCACTGGTTCCAGAGCATTCGCTTCCCCCGCTTCCCGGCACATCCCGAGCCGGGCATCCCAGTTCGACGATGCGGCGATGGGGCGGGAAAGAGGGAGTACGGACGCGCTATTTACTGTAACGCGGCGGGGGAGGGCTCAGCGCAAGGCCGGCATGATCCCGGCTTCGACCCGCCGGCGCTCGCTGGAAGGGGCCTTGCCGGTCCAGGCGTGGTAGCTCCGCGAGAAATGCGCCGCGCTGCCGAACCCGCAGGCGACGGCGATCTCGACCACCGGCATATCGGTATATTGCAGCAGCGCCCGGGCCCGCTGCAGCCGGAGATCGAGGTAGTAGCGCCGCGGCGCCATCTTGAAATGCTTGTGGAACAGCCGCTCCAGCTGGCGCAATGAAAGCCCCGCGGCATCGGCCAGCTTCTCGGCGTCGAGCGGGTCCTCGAGATTGCTCTCCATCAAGGCGATGGCGCGGGCGAGGCCGGTATGGCTGATCCCCTGGCGCACCCGCGGCTCCATGCGCTGGCGGTCCAGCGGGTCGCGGATCTGGGCGTGGATGAACTGCTCGGAAACCGCGGTCGCCAGCCGATGCCCGTGCTGCAGGGATATAAGGTGCAGCATCATGTCCAGCGCCGCGGTGCCGCCGGCGCAGGTCAGGCGGTTGCGGTCGATCAGGAACAGCGCATTCTCGACATCGACCTTGGGGAAGGTCTCGCGGAAGGAATCCAGGCTTTCCCAATGCGTGGTCGCGCGGTAGCCGTCGAGCAGCCCGGCGCGGGCCAGGAGGAAGCTCCCGGTATCCATGGCGCCGAGATCGGCGCCGGCGGCGGAGAGCTTCAGCAGCCAGGACTTGATGCGGCGGTCGTAATGCCGCTCCGGCTCGAAGCCGGCGCAGATCACGAGCATGGGATAGAGCGGGGCGTCGTCCAGCGCGCGGTCGGCGACCAGCGACATGCCGTTCGAGGCCTCCACCGACTGCCCGTCGCGCGAGACGATCTCCCAGCGGTAGAGCTCGCGGCCGGCCAGCCGGTTCGCCACGCGCAAAGGCTCGACGGCGGAGACGAAGGCCATCATCGAGAACTGCGACAGCAGCAGGAATCCCAGAGTCTGGGGCGCTTCGATCGCCAAGGGCCCCAGGGGCATGGCCAGCATGGCAGGCAGGTCCCGTCCCGGTTTGCAGCGTTGCGGGAGACATTCGGGGCTCCGCGGCACCCTATGTCGCGCAATCTAACGCCCATGTCGCAATTGCGCAATCGCGACAGACCCATACGGCATAAAGGGTTAAGTCACAGGGATGACTTACCGAACCCGGGAAGAGGGTTCGACCAAGGGGCTTGGAAAATTCAGGCGGAGAGATGCGCGGCGGTGCCGCGGGTTTCCGCACATCTTCGCTTTCGCTTCCCGCCGGTTCCGCATCCGGCCCGGGCCGCGGCAGCGTATCTGGGAGTCATCCGATTGGCACGACGCGGGTGCTATCGAGGACGGCGTATCAAGAACGCGTATGGGTAGGTGAGTTCTTGGAATGCCGGCTGAGGCTTATTGCGACGGGTTGGGTCTTTCTGCATAGTGGTTATTAAGAACGGCCCGGGCCTCGCCCGCGAAACCGTCACGCAACAGACGCCGCTTCGACATTGTGTCGTTTGCGGCAAACAGGAGGGAGAGCATGAATCGCTGGGACGAACTACAATTGGCTGCCCGTGAAGGGAAAATCGGCCGGCGCGACTTTATGCGTCGCGCGGCTGCCCTGGGCATCACCACCACGCTGGCCTCGGGGATCCTGACCTCGGCCGGCTACGCCGCGACGCCGAACAAGGGCGGCATGTTCCGCCTCGGCATGGAAGGCGGCTCGCCGTCCGACTCACTCGATCCGCGCACCTACGCTGACTCGGTGATGATCCACGCCTCGCTGACCGTCTGCAACAACTTGGTCGAGTTCGACTCTGCCGGCAATCCGACCGGCGAGCTGTTCGAGAGCTGGGAAGTGAAGCCCGGCGCCAAGGAATGGATTTTCAACGTCCGCAAGGACATCACCTTCTCCAACGGCAAGACACTCGACGCCGACGACTGCATCTACTCGATCGGGATCCACCGCGGCGAAACCAAGTCGCCGGCCAAGGGCATCCTCGAGCAGATCTCCGAGATCAAGGCGCTCAACAAGAACCAGGTCGCGATCACGCTGGCGGACGGCAATGCCGACTTCCCGGTGATCCTCGGCGACTACCACTTGATCGTGGTGCCGAAGGACTTCAACGACTGGGATCACCTGGTCGGCACCGGCGCCTACGAGCTGGACGGCGATCCGGAATACGGCGTCCGTTTGGGCTTCAAGAAGCGCGACGGCGACTATTGGAAGCCGGGCCGCGGCAACTTCGACGCGGTCGAGATCCGCAACATTCAGGATCAGGCCGCCCGCACCGCGGCGCTGCAGTCGAATGAAATCGACGCGGCCAACCGCCTCGACGCGCGCACCGTGAAGAAGCTGATGGAGGACAAGAACCTCCAGATCGTCCGCACCAAGGGCACCGGCAACCGCTACTGCTTCGTGGCCCGCGTGACCGACGATCCCTACACCAACAAGGATCTTCGCACCGCGCTGAAGTATGCGATCGACCGCGAGAAGATCATCGAGCAGGTCTACAGCGGCTTCGCGGTTCCGGGCAACGACCACAACCTCGACGCCCTGAACCCGTTCTACAACACCTCGATGCCGCAGATGAAGTACGACCCGGACAAGGCCGCCTTCCACTTCAAGAAGGCCGGCATTTCCGCGCCGCTCGATCTGCAGACTTCGGACGGCGCCTGGAACTCGGCGGTCGACTGCGCCCAGCTCTACCAGGAGTCCGCGAAGAAGGCCGGCGTGCCGCTCAACGTGAAGAAGGTCTCCGGCGACGGCTATTGGGACAACGTCTGGCTCAAGGTGCCGTTCTGCGCGGTCTACTGGGGCCGTCGTATGTCGGCCGACCAGTCGCTCACCCAGGTGTTCGGCGAGAAGTCCGACTGGAACGACACCAACTGGAAGGTTCCGGAGTTCCAGGATCTCATCAAGAAGGCGCGGGCCGAGACCGACCAGGCCAAGCGCAAGGAGATGTACTTCAAAGCGCAGGAGATGATCGCCGACGACGGCGGCTTCGTCTGCTTCGCCATCACCGACTACCTCGACGGCTACTCGAGCAAAGTCGCGGGCATCAAGCCGCATGGCCGTTACGACCTGGACGACAACCGGGCGGCGGAAAAGGGCTGGTTCGCGTAATCGGTCCGGTGACTTCGGAGCCGGGCGGGGGAACCCGGCTCCGATTTCCCAACCCGATACCGATGTCGGTTCGCTCAGCCGGTATTTGCAGCTTCTATCCGATAACGTGGTGATCGGCAGTCCAAGGGGGACGGCGCGATGGGAAGAACTATTGCCATTCGAATCGTCCTCGGCCTGCTGACGCTGCTCGGCGTCAGTATTCTGATCTTCGCCGCCACCGAGATCCTGCCGGGCGACGTCGCCACGGCGGTGCTGGGGCAGGGCGCGACACCCGAGACGGTCGCCGTGTTCCGCAAGGAGCTCGGCCTCGACCAGCCGGCTTACCTGCGCTACCTGCAATGGCTGGGCGGCGCCATCCAGGGCGACTTCGGCGTCGCCCTCACCAACAAGCGCGACATCGTGAAGACCATGTCGCCCAAGCTCTTCAACACGCTGTTCCTGGCCGGTTATGCGGCGCTGATCGCCGTGCCGCTCGCGGTGGGCCTCGGCATCCTGGCCGCGATCAAGGAAGGTAAATGGGTCGACAAGGCCGCCAACATCATCTCGCTGGCCGCGATCTCGATGCCGGAATTCTTCCTCGGCTACCTGTTCATCTTCATCTTCTCGGTGCAGCTCGGCTGGTTCCCGTCGCTGGCGACGGTCTACAACAGCATGACGATCGACAAGCGCATCTATGTGGTCGCCATGCCGGCGGTTTGCCTGACCCTGCTGGTGACCGCGCATATGCTGCGGATGACGCGTTCCTCGGTGCTCTCGATCATGTCGCAGCCCTATATCGAGATGGCCTTCCTCAAAGGGCTCAGCCGGGCCCGGGTGATCTTCGTCCACGCGCTGCCGAACGCGGCGGCGCCGATCATCACCGTCGTCGCCCTGAACCTCGCCTACCTGATCGTCGGCGTGGTGGTGATCGAATCGGTGTTCGTCTATCCGGGCATCGGTCAGTTCATGGTCGATGGGGTCAGCAAGCGCGACCTTCCGGTGGTTCAGGCTTGCGGCCTGGTCTTCGCGGCCGCCTTCGTGATCCTGAACACCGTCGCGGACGTCTTGAGCATTCTGGTCAATCCACGGCTGCGCAAGCCGCGCTGAGGGGGAATACGAGCATGCGCATCTTCGGACATAAGCCAACGATCACCGCCTGGGTCGGTATCGTCATCGTGGCCTTCTTCATCCTGATGGCCCTGTTCGGCCCGCTGGTAGCACCCTACGAGGAGGCGGAGACGATCGCGGAATCCTACGCGGCGCCGACCGCCCTCATGTGGTTCGGCGCCGACCAGATCGGCCGCGACCTCCTGACCCGCGTGATCTACGGCGCGCGGACGACCATCGGGATCGCCTTCGTGACCACCATCCTCTCCTTCGCCATCGGCATCGTCATGGGCCTCTGGGCCGTGGTCGGCGGCAAGATCGTGGACCAGATCCTGTCGCGGATCGTCGATGTCATGCTGTCGATCCCGCTGCTGATCTTCGCCTTGATCATCCTCTCGCTGTTCGGCTCGCTGTTCACCTCGGTGATCGGCTCCTTGACCGTGCTGGTCTTCGTGATCGCGGTCCTCGATTCCACCCGCGTCTTCCGCCTGTCGCGCTCGGTCGCCATGAACATCGTGGTGCTGGAATACGTCGAGGCGGCGCGGCTCAGGGGCGAGGGCACCTGGTGGATCATCCGCCGCGAGATCCTGCCCAACGCGCTGCCGCCGATGATCTCGGAATTCGGCCTGCGCTTCTGCTTCAACTTCCTGTTCGTCGCCGCGCTGTCCTTCCTCGGCCTGGGCGTGCAGCCGCCGCTCGCCGACTGGGGCGGCATGGTGAAGGAGAACGCCAAGGCCTTGGGTTTCGGCGGCATGGCGCCGCTCTGGCCCGCGGCCGCGATCGCGCTGATGACCATCGGCGTCAACCTGATCGTCGACTGGATTCTCTCGATCAACGCGCGCCCGTCCGGCGCCTCGGCTGAAATGTAGGGGAGCCGGACCATGGCCGAAGGCGCAAGCAAGACCGATAAGGTCCTGAAGATCACCGACCTGCGGATCGAATCGATCCATGGCCTGGTGCTGGTGGACAACGTCTCGCTGGAGCTGAAGCGCGGCGAGGTGCTGGGCCTGATCGGCGAGAGCGGCGCCGGCAAGTCCACCATCGGCCTCGGTGCCATGGCCTATTCGCGCGGCGGCTGCCGGATCACCGGCGGCAAGGTCGAGATCGACGGCACCAGCATCCGCGACCTCTCGGCCGAAGGCCGGCGCGAGATGCGCGGCCGGCGGATCGCCTATATCGCGCAAAGCGCCGCGGCCTCGTTCAACCCGGCGCATAAGATCATCGACCAGGTGATCGAGATGCCGGTGAAGCACGGCATCATGTCCCGCGAGGAGGCCAAGGCCTGGGCGCTCGAGCTGTTCCGCGCCCTCGATCTGCCGAAGCCGGAGACCTTCGGCCAGCGCTACCCGCACCAGGTTTCCGGCGGCCAGCTGCAGCGCGCCATGACCGCGATGGCGATGTCCTGCCGCCCCGACATCCTGGTCTTCGACGAGCCGACCACCGCCCTCGACGTCACCACCCAGATCGAGGTGCTGGCGCTCATCAAGAAGCTGATCCACGAATACAACACCGCGGCGCTCTACATCACCCACGACCTCGCCGTGGTTGCCCAGGTCAGCGACCGCATCATGGTGCTGCGTCACGGCAAGATGGTCGAGCTCGGCGACACCAAGCAGATCCTCGGCGCGCCCAACACCGACTACGCCCGCGCGCTGGTCTCCGAGCGCAAGGAGGCCGACCACATCAGCCAGCTCGAGGCGGTGGACGAGAGCAACGCGGTCCTCTCGGTGACCAACGCGGTCGGCGTCTACGAAACCTTCGTTGCGGTTAACAACGTCTCGATCAACGTCGCCAAGGGCGAGACGGTGGCGGTGGTGGGCGAATCCGGCTCGGGCAAGAGCTCGCTGGCGCGCCTCATCCTCGGCCTGCTGCCGCGCAAATCCGGCTCGGTGAAGTTCAACGGCAAGGAGCTGCCGCCGGCCTTGAAGGACCGCAGCAAGGACGAGCTCCGCCGCATCCAGTTCATCTATCAGCAGCCGGACGTGGCGCTCAATCCGCGCCAGACCATCGGCGAGATCATCGGCCGCCCGGTCCAGCTCTATTTCGGCCGCTCCAAGGCCGAGGTGGACAAGCGCGTCGCCGAGCTGCTGGTCGAGGTGGGTTTGCCGGCCGACTATGCCGGCCGCCTCTCGACGGCGCTCTCCGGCGGCCAGAAGCAGCGCGTCTCGATCGCGCGTGCGCTCGCCGCCGAACCCGACCTCATCATCTGCGACGAGCCGACCTCGGCCCTCGACCAGCTGGTCGCCGACGGCGTGCTGAAGCTCCTGAAGAAGCTGCAGGACGAATTGGGCGTCGCCTATCTCTTCATCACCCACGACCTCGGCATCGTGCGCCGCATCGCGCATCGCACCGCGGTGATGCTGCGCGGCGAGATCGTGGCGCAAGGCCCGACCCCGCAGATCTTCAACCCGCCGTTCCACCCCTACACCGAGCGCCTGATCTCCTCGGTGCCGGAGATGCGCACGGAATGGCTGGAAGAAGTCCTGGCCAAGCGCAAGGCCGGGTAGGGACACTAGACCGAACGCTTCGGGTCGCGGTATCACGGTCGCATGGCCAAGAAGGACGATCCTCTCCGCTCCGCAATTCATGAAGCCGTCCGCGGCGCGATTGCCGACGACAAACGCGCGGCCGAGCGGAAGGTGCGACAGGACGCCCGGCGGCAGGAGCGGGAGGCGGACGCCACCCTCGCCGCGACCGACCCACAGGCGTCTTTGCGCGAACGGCTGGCGCAGATCGAAGGCCAGCTCGCCAGCCTTCGCGCGCATCAGAAAAAGGGCGACGCGCTCGCCGGACGGCTGGTCGAAACGCTCGAGCTCGAGCGGGTCAGGCTCCTCGCCAAGCTGGGTCGATAGATCCCCCATGCGACCGCCGCGTTCGCTGGGCATCGTAGGCTATGGCGATTTCGGCCGTTTCCTGGAAATGCTGGCGCGTCGACTCGCCCCTGACTTGCCCGTGCTGGTCTTTGCCCGCAAATCGGCCCCGGACGGGATTCGGTTCTTCAGCTTGGAAGAGACGTGCCGGGCCGACCTGGTGATTGTTGCCGTTTCGATCCGCGCTTTCGAGGAAACGCTGTTGAAGGTGCTTCCGCTCCTGGGGCCGGAGACCGTGCTGGTGGACGTCAACACGGTCAAGGTGATGCCGGTCGCTTTGCTGCGCCGGCACGCCGCCGATCGCGTCTGGATCACCACCCATCCCATGTTCGGGCCGTACAGCTACGAAAAGCAGGGCGGCAGCCTCGCCGGGCTGCGCGTCGTGATGACCGATCACACGCTTCCTGCAGCGATCTATGCCACGGCGTTGGCCTGGCTGAAGGGTCACGGCCTGAATGTCCTGCCCATGACGGCAGACACCCATGATCGGATGCTGGCCGAGACGCTGTTCCTGACGCATTACCTCGCGCAAGCGGTCGCGCGGGGCGGCTTCATCCGCACCGATATCGACACATTGTCCTTCGGCTATCTGATGGATGCGGTGGAAAGCGTGAGAAGCGACACGGAACTCTTTCGCGACGTCTTCGCCTTCAATCCCTATTGCGAAGAGATCATTACCCGCTTCGAGACTGCCGAGGCCGAGGTGCACGCCCTGCTGGGCAAGTCTGTCTGAGGCACAGCGAATAACCTGCGCTTCAGAGGTTGGTCGGCTCTGCATGAGTGCAGTTTCCTTCCGAATTCGGCTAAGGGCTTGAATCCGCGCAGGAAACTTGCCAAAGAACACAAATAGAACTATACTGCGTTTCGCTGCAGCTTCGCGTCTGCTTAGCATCGTGCCTATTCCTGCGGGGCGGTCACTTGCGCAGCCGGCCGCGCGTTTGACGCCGCCAGGGCCAGGCCGCCGAGGATCAGGATCACGCCGGCCCCGAACATCAGGCCCAGTCGATCGCCGAACAGGAGGGCAGCGGCGGCAATCCCGAACACCGGCTGCAGGTATTGCACCCCGGCCGCCACCCGGGCCGGCACGACCCGCAGGATATAGAGCCAAAGCAGCAGGCCGGCGACCGTCACCATCACGCCGAGATAGGCGGCGGTCCACACAGTCTGCACCGTGATCTCGAACGGCTGCTGCGACATTTCCCAGCCGGCCAGGGGCAGGATCGCGACCAGGCCGGCCAGGGCGTTCCACGCGGCAACGGGCAGGGTTCCGTATTGCGCCGTCAGTTCCGCGCTCCAGATGTAATAGAAGGCGATGGCGATCGCCGAGACCAGCATCCAGGCGACGCCGCTCAAGGTGGTGGCGGACAGGTCCGCGGCACCCGCGCCGTTCTCCAGCGCGACCAGCGCAATGCCGCCGAAGGCGGCGAGCAACCCGAACCAATGCTTCGGCGCCACCGCTTGCTTGAGGCGCAGCGCCGCGAAGATGACGATGAAGATCGGGATCGTCGCCGAGACGATCGTTCCCACCGAGGCCGAGGTGCCCTGGACCCCGAATGTCTGCGCGACATTGCCCAGCGAGATGCCCATGACTCCGAGCGCGACGATGCTGGGAACGGCCTTCAGGGGCACGCGGAGCTGCCGCGACGACAGGATCAGCAGCAGCGGGACCGCCACCAGGAACCGCAAGGCGGTGAACATCAGCGGCGGCACCGTCTCGAGGCCCAGCTTGGTGATCGGGATCGAGAGTCCCCACATGACCGCCAGCAGCAGCATCCCGCCCAGGTTCCTGGAGGAGAGGGTTGCCGGGCCGGCGAGGGCGGCGGCATTGGAAGCGGGCTGCGTCATCGGTCTTGGCGAGGAACCGGGTTGTGCGTTCGGGTCATGTATGACGCAAGCGAAGGGAAATCGACAAACGATTGATCTTCACACAACGTGTGACTAGAATTCACGCATAAACATGCCGGACCAGCTTCCTCCACTCCAGACGTTGCGGGCCTTCGAGGCCACCGCCAGGCGGCTGAGCATGACGCTCGCCGCGGCGGAGCTGCATCTGACCCACGGCGCCGTCAGCCGCCAGATCAAGGCGCTGGAAGATCATCTCGGCGTTCCGCTGTTCCTCCGCTTGACCCGCAGGCTCGCTTTGACGGAAGCCGGTGCGGCGTATTTCGGGGCGATCACCCGGCTGCTTTCCGAACTGGCGCGCGAGAGCGAGAGCATCCGGCGCAAGAACGAACCCACGCGCCTTCTGGTCAGCGCCGGGGTTTCCTTTGCCAGCAAATGGCTGACGCCGCGGCTGCACCGGTTGATGGCGCGCTGTCCGGACTATCACGTCCATCTCGACGTCACCGACGCGCCGGTCGATTTCGCGGCGAGCGCCGTCGATGTCGCGCTGCGCTACGGCAATGGCGTCTATCCCGGCGGCAGCGCCGAGCGGATCATGAACGAGACCGTCTCGCCGGTCTGCGCGCCGGCCTATCGGGACCGCATGGGCGGGCTCAGGTCTCCGCGGGACCTCGGCAGGTGCCAGCTGATTCACGAGATCGGGATGACCATCACCTGGGAGCGATGGTTCGAGATGATGGACTTGCCATACCCGAAGACGCGGGGTCCGGGTTACAGCCACGGCAGCATGTCGATCGAAGCCGCCATCCGTGGCGAAGGCGTCGCCCTGGGGCGCAGCGTCCTGGTGGCGGAAGACCTCGCGGCCGGGCGCCTGGTGGCGCTCTTCCCCAAGGCGAAGCTGGAAGTCGAGTGGGGCTACGATCTCGTCTATCGGGTCGGAAACGGCGATCATCCGAAGGTGCGCGCGTTCAGGAACTGGATCGCCGGCGAGGTTCGGGAATTCGCGAACTCGAAACGGTCGCGTCGAAGGTCGTCCCGTCGCTAGCGCCAGGTCCGCGCGTCACGCCGCGATTGGCGTTGCGGGCGAACGGGAGTTTCCCCAACTCATGCTGCGCCGAATTCCTGTTAACCATCTGAATTCTAATAATAAAACTTGCAAAAGAACATAAGGCCAACTATACTGCGCTTCGCAGCTTGGGCATGCCGGCTGCAGCTTCGCGTCTGCTTAGCATCGTGCTTTCCGGCACCTCGGTGCCGCGTCCCCATTCCGCACAACCGGATGCGAACGGCGCTGCGCGCGTCGCTCGCGTGAGAGGTCTCCTATGGCCACAGCATCGACTGGACTGCCTCAGCATCTCCCAACGGAATCCTCAACCAGCACCCAACCCCGAGCGGGCGAAGAGCCGATGCCCGCCCTCAGCGACGAGATAGAGGCGTTCATCCGACAGCGCCTCGCGCGCCACGATCCGCCGTCGCGGATCGTCGACTTGGTGCAGGCGAATTTCCACACCGAGATCGATCTCGCTCAAGTCCTTGCCTGCTGGACGAACCGCAATACGCCCCGAACCCCGACGGGACCCCGACAGGAATCGGCAACCCCGACCGGACCCCGACAGGAATCAGCAACCCCGACCGCACCCCGACAGAATGGAGAACCGATGGCGATCCTTACCGACGAGATCAAGGAGTTCATCGTGCGCGGCTTGGCGCGCTATGACACGCCCACCCAGGTGGCCGCGGCGGTGAAGGTGCATTTTGGCGTCGAGATCACCCGCCAGCAGGTTCACGAGTACAACCCGGCGGGCCATCATCCGCCGGCTTCGCGTTGGTGCGAGCTCCACGCCGTGACCCGCGCGAAGTTTCTGGACGACATCTCGTCGATCGGCATCGCGCAAAAGGCTTACCGGCTGAAGATGCTCGACCGGTTCGCCCGGCGCTCCCTCGAGAACGGCTCTACCTTCCACGCCGCCGAGTTCATGGTGCTGGCGGCCAAGGAATGCGGCGGCTTCTATGACAAGCGCAGGGCCCCTGCGGCGGCGAAGGACCAGCCGCCGAAGGACCCGGCGCCCTGAGGGCGCCCGTGTCGTCTTCGGCGGCGGCTCTTACCCTTTAGCCCGCCCGCACCCGGGCGATGAAGGAATCCACCTCGCGCCGCAGCGCTTCGGATTGCTGCGCGAGTTCGCCCGAGGCTTCGCGGACCTGACCGGCGGCGCTGCCCGCGTCGCCGGCCGCGTTCTTCACCCGCTCGACGTTGCGGGCGACCTCGTCGGTGCCGGCGGCGGCCTGACCGGCATTGCCGGAGATCTCGCGCGTCGCCGCCGACTGTTCTTCGACGGCCGAGGCGATGGTGGTGGCGATCTCCTCGACCTTGCTGATGGTCGAGCGGACGCCGTCCATCGCCTTGACCGCGTCGCCGGTCACCGACTGGATGCGCTGGATGCGGCTGGTGATGTCCTCGGCGGCGCGGCCGGTCTGGGTGGCGAGGCTCTTCACCTCGGAGGCGACCACGGCGAAGCCCTTGCCGGCGTCGCCGGCGCGGGCGGCCTCGATGGTGGCGTTCAAGGCGAGCAGGTTGGTCTGGCCGGCGATGTCGCTGATCAGGCGCACGATGTCGCCGATCTCCTCGGCGGCCTTGGCCAGCTCCTGGACGGTGTTGGCGGCGGAATCGGTCTCGCCGACCGCGCTGCGCGCGGCGCCCGAGCTGGCCGCCACCTGGCGGCTGATCTCGGCGATCGAGGCCGACATCTCTTCCGAAGCCGCGGCGACGGTCGAGACGTTGGCCGAGGCTTCGGTGGTCGCGGCGGAGACCGCGGTCGATTGGCGGGTCACTTCCTCGGCCACGGAGGACATCGACTTGGCGCTGGCTTCGAGCTCGACGGCGGAGGCGGAGACCGCCTCGACCACGCCCTTCACGCTGGATTCGAAGCTGTCTGCGAGCTCCAGCATGCCCTTGCGGCGCGCCGCGGCGGATTCCTGCTCGGCCGCAGCAGTCTTCGCCCGCAGCTCGTCGATCTCGATCAGCTTCTGGCGGAAGAACTCGACGGCGCGGGCCATGACGCCCAGCTCGTCGCCGCGCGTCGTGGCCGGAACGGTGATGGCGGTGTTGCCGTCGGCCAATGTCTGCACCGCCTGGGTGAGGCCGCCGACCGGGCGCACCACCAGGCTGCGGATCAGGAAGGCGACGATCGCCGAGAGGGCGAGCACCAGGACCAAGGCGGCAACGACGGTGGAGATCGTGAGGCTCTTCACCGGCGCCAGGATCTTGTCCTCGGGCAGGTTGACCATGACCGACCAGGGCGTGCCGGTGGTGCCGATCTCGACCGGCACGAAGGCGCGCAGGATGTTGACCTGCAGGCTCTTGGAGAAGTCCGAGAACTCGAGCTTCTGGCCCTTGGCGACGGCTTCCTTCGCCCGGCCCAGGCTCTCGTTCTGCTCGTTGATCGGCTTCATCACGAATTTCGGATCCTCGTAGGCGGCAAAATTGCCCGCGTTCGAGATCAGCGAGACCGACCCGGTCTCATACGGCTTGACCTTCGCCAGCCGTTCCTGGATCGCGGCGAGGTCGAGATCGAGGCCGACGACACCCAGCACCTTGCCGTCGATCACGATCGGCGTGACCAGGCTGGTCATGATCACCGTCTTGCCATCGACGTCATAGGAATAGGGCTCGATGATCTGCTGCTTGCCGGACTTCTGCGCCAGCAGGTAGTAGTCGCCCGGTCCGGGCTTGGTGTAGTCCAGCAGTGGCGCGTGGCCGAAGCTGCCGGGCGTCGTCGTGAAGACGTAGGGGATGAAGCGCCCGGTCGCATCATGCAGGTCGGCGTTCGGGAAGGTGGCCTTGCCGTCGGCATTGACGTATTCCACATCCTTGCCGTCGAAGGCGTTCGGCTCCCACGCGGTCCAGACTCCGACGAACTGCGGATTGGCCTTGACCGCACTTTCCAGCATCGCGAGGTAGGTGGCGCGATCCTTGTTGCCGGCGCCGTAGAGGCCGATGAACGCGTCGCGCATCGTCTCGGTGACGCGCATGGCGACGTTGAGGTCGCGCTGGACGTCGGAAGCGACCGTCGTAGCGATCTGCTTGCCGTTCTGCTCGGAGAGGTCCCGGGTGATCCCCGCGCTGCGATCGGAGATGAAGAAGGTCGTGACCGCCAGGCCCAGGACCAGGGCGGTGACCACGGAGATCAGGATCTTGGCGTTCAACGAAAGCTTCTTCGCGAAGCTCCGCTTCTTTTGATTCGACATGTTCCACCCAGGCATGCGGACCCCGCTTGCCGGGTTCCTTTCTCGGATGGTTAGGGGGCAGGGCTTAACGCCCGGTAAATGTCGCGGGACGACGCTTTGCTCCGCCCGCGGGTAACGGCTAGTGTGACGCTCCCGAATCCGAAAGACTCCAGTCAAGACAACGCCATGACGATCGTCACCCGCTTCTCGAACTCGGTGCGCCGGGTCGAGCATTTCTGGATCACCCTGAAGGGCGGCGTGCGCCTGTCCGCCCGGATGTGGCTGCCCGACGACGCCGAGAGCAATCCGGTCCCAGCGATCCTGGAATACATTCCGTACCGCAAACGCGACGGCACGCGCGGCCGGGACGAGCCGATGCATCATTACTTCGCCGGCCATGGCTACGCGGCTTTGCGCGTCGATTTGCGCGGATCGGGTGAATCCGACGGGCTGCTGGACGACGAATACACGCAGCAGGAGCTGGCCGACGGTTGCGAGGTGATCGCCTGGATCGCGGCGCAGAAATGGTGCAGCGGCGCGGTCGGCATGATGGGCAAGAGCTGGGGCGGGTTCAATTGCCTGCAGGTAGCGGCGTTGCGGCCGCCGGCCTTGAAGGCGGTGCTCTCGGTCTGCTCGACCGACGACCGCTATGCCGACGACATCCACTGGATGGGCGGCTGCTTGCTCAACGACAATCTCTGGTGGGGCGCGATCATGCTCGCCTACCAGGCGCGCCCGGCGGATCCGGAGCTCTACGGTCCCGACTGGCGCGCGAACTGGAAGCAGCGGCTGGAGCATATGCCGTTCTGGCCGGCGCTCTGGCTGAAGCACCAGCGACGCGACGCCTATTGGCAGCATGGCTCGATCTGCCAGAACTACGCGGATGTGCAGGTGCCGGTCTTCCTGGTGGGCGGCTGGGCCGATGCCTATACCAACGCGATCCCGCGCATGCTGGAGCATCTCAAGGTGCCGCGCAAAGGCGTGATCGGCCCCTGGGCCCATGTCTATCCGCAGGACGGCACGCCGTCGCCGGCGATCGGCTTCCTGCAGGAGGCGGTGAAGTGGTGGGACCGCTGGCTGAAGAACGAGGCGAATGATGTCGATAAAGAGCCGATGCTTCGCGCCTGGATCCAGGATTGGACGCCGCCGGTCGGCACGCGCACGCAATCGCCCGGCCGCTGGGTCGCCGAGGATTCCTGGCCGAGCGCCAACATCGCCGCGAAGTCCTGGTATCTGAACGCCGATGGCTGCCTGTCGAGCGGTGCCGGTCCGGCCCGCGATCTCAAGATCCGCTCGCCGCTCCAGGTCGGCCAGGCCGGCGGCGAATGGATGGGCGCCGGCTGTCCCGGCGAGCATCCGACCGACCAGCGCGTCGATGATGCGCTGTCGCTGACCTTCGACACGCCGCCGCTGTCGAGCCCGCTTGAAATCCTCGGCGCGCCGCAGCTCGAACTCTGGCTTTCCGCCGATAAGCCGGTGGCGCAGATCGGCGTGCGCCTGGTCGACCTCGCGCCGGATGGCGCCGCTTTGCGGGTGAGCTACCAGGTGCTGAACCTGACGCACCGCGACAGCCACGCCGCGCCGACGCCGCTCGAGCCCGGCCGGCGCTATCGGGTCAAGGTGAAGCTCAACGATTGCGGCCATCGCTTCGCCGCCGGTCATCGCGTGCGCGTCTCGATCTCCAGCGGCTACTGGCCGCTGGTCTGGCCGTCGCCGGAATGGGCGACGCTGACCCTCGGCGCCGGCGAGAGCAAGCTGCTGCTGCCGGTGCGCGGCGCGCGTGCTGATGACGGCAAGAATCCGTTTGCCGCCGCGGAGACCGCGCCGCAGACGCCGGCGACCAGGCTCAGCCAAGGCCGTCTCGAGCGCCGCGCCGTCTATGACGCCGTCAACGACCGTGCGCTCTATGTGACCGATGCGGATGGCGGCGTGTTCGGCGAGGGCATGGTCCGCTTCGACGAGATCGGCACCGCCCAGGATCATCACCTGAAGCGCGAGCTGACGATCGCGCCGTCCGATCCCAACTCTGCCGCCTATACCTTGACCGAGCGCTATTTTCTGAAGCGCGAGGGGTGGGATATCCGCGCTGACATCACTTGCGGCATGACCTCGACCAAGGATGTCTTCACCCTCTGGGGCAAGCTCGAAGCCTTCGAGGACGGCAAGAGCGTGGTGAAGCGCGAATGGCGCGAGGACGTGCCGCGCGACCTGGTGTGAAATAGCGCGCCATTCCCTCCCTGGAACGTTCACCCTTTGCGCCGGTTGGTGGCGTGAATGAGTGGAGTGGGAGGTCGCAATGGACCGTCGCGCTACCTATCCGGGCGAACGCATGATCATCCTGGCCGAGCAGCGCCGCGAATGGCGCGCCGGCCTTTCCGCCTTGGCGGTGGTGTTCGGGGCGACCATCGGCAGCTGGCTGGTGCTCTCGTCGCCCCAGGACCCGTCGCTGCTGGGCGTCTCCGTGGTGCCGCGGGCCGAGGCGGCCGCGTACTTTGCCGAGCAGCCGTCGCGGCTGCATGGCATGAACCCCGCCGGGCCGATCCAGGAGGCCCAGGCCGACGCACCCCTCACCCATGACGACATCATCAAGGTCCAGGAACGACTGAAGGCACTCGGCTACGACCCGGGCAATGCCGATGGCCGCCCCGGCAAGCGCACGATTGAAGCGCTCAATGCCTATCGGGACACGCTCGGCCTGCAGCCTGTCGAGGTGCTGGATCGCCAGGCGGTCGCGCCGCTCACTCCATAAACCGACCGCGCCAATCGGGGCCGGCATGATTTTACCGCAGAGGAGCCTGCCCGGATGATGGGCCATATCTACATTGTCCAGCCGCTGATCGCCCTGATCGCCGGCGTGCTGATCCTGATCATGCCCCGGCTGCTGAACTACGTCGTGGCGCTGTACCTGATCGTCGTCGGCCTGATCGGGCTGTTCAGCGCCTTCACGATCCCCGCCTCGTAAAGTTAAGGCGCGCTCGCCCGGTTCAGCGCCTCGACCTGTGCCGGGGCGAGGCGCAGCCGCATGGCCGCGATCAGGTCGCGGCATTGCTCGACCTTGGTCGCGCTGACGATCGGCGCGGTCACGCTCGGCCGGGCGATCAGCCAGGCGACCGCGACCTGGGCCGGCGTCGCTTTGGTCTCGGCGGCGACCTGGTCCAGGGCCGACAGGATGCGGAAGCCGCGCGGGTTGAAGTATTGGCCGATGTCCTCACCGCGGGCGCTCTTGCCGAGATCCGCTTCCGAACGGTACTTGCCGGTGAGGAAGCCCGAGGCCAGACCGAAATAGCCGATGACGCCGACCTTCTCCTTCTCGCACAGCGGCTCCAGCGCCGCCTCGTAGCCGGCGCGCTCATAGAGATTGTATTCCGGCTGCAGGCTTTCATAGCGCGGCAGCCCGTGCCGGGCGCTGAGCGCGAGCGCGGCGGCGAGCCGCTCCGGCGTGAAGTTGGAAGCGCCGATCGCCCGCACCTTGCCCGCCTTGATCAGCCGGCCATAGGCCTCCAGGGTCTCTTCCTGCGGCGTCTCGAGGTCGTCCCGATGCGACTGGTAGAGATCGATATAGTCGGTTTGCAGCCGCTTCAGTGAATCCTCGACCGCCCGCGCGATGTAGTCCGCCTTCAATCCCTTGCGCCCGCCGCCCATGTCGGAGCCGACCTTGGTCGCCAGGATGACCTTGTCGCGGTTGCCGCGGGCCTTCAGCCAGCGGCCGAGCACGGTTTCGGACTCACCGCCCTTATGGCCGGGGACCCAGGTGGAATAGACGTCGGCGGTGTCGATGAAATTGCCGCCGGCGCCGGTGAAGGCGTCGAGCACGGCGAAGGAAGCCGGCTCGTCGGCGGTCCAGCCGAACACATTGCCGCCGAGGCAGACCGGCGAAACCTTGAGGCCGCTCCGGCCGAGCTCACGCAATTCCATCTGGAGTTCCTTGGGACTACTTCTTCTTCGCCGCGGCCTTCTTCTTGGCTTTGGCCTTCGGCTTAGCTTTTGCCTTGGCCTTGGGCGCCTTCTTCTTGGCGGCCTTGCGCTTGGGTTGGGCGACGCCGAGCGCGGCGTTCATGGCGCGCTTGGCGGCTTCGATGAATTGGGATTGGACCTGAGCCGGCACGTCCAGCCATTTCTGGACATCCGGGCGCTGCAGGATCTCGGCGCTGGTCAGTTCGTCCCAGAGATGAATGAAAAACGGATCGTGCTTCTTGGCCATGGCGGTTCCCCCGGTGCTCGCAATTGGAAGGCCTCAGCCTCGCCGAAGCCGCGCCCGGGTTCAAGAGGCGACTAGCGGACCGTGGTCAGCGGAATGGCGCGCGGCGGCAGGTCGGCCCAGATCTCGGGCGTCGGGGAATGGAAGGCAAAGCCGAGCTTCAGGCTCTCGGCGATGCGCCGCGCCTTCTCGACGAAGCTGGCCGCGAGGTCGGGCGCGAACAGCTCTTTCGCGGTCGCCTCGAACAGGGCCAGCCAGTCGGCGAAGTGCTGCGGCTCGATCGGGCTTTGCCGGTGCTCCTGGTTGATGCGCACGTGGGCCGGGATCGGCCGGCCCTTGTAGCGGCCGGTGGTCAGCATCACCGAAGACCAGAAATCGCACATTAGCTTCAGATGCGGCGTCCAATCGTCGCCGATCACCCGCTCGAAGATCGGACCGAGGCTCGGGTGCTTCCGGATCCTGGCATAGAAGGTGGCGACCAGTTCCTCGATCTGGCTCTCGGTCGGGAAGGGGGCGGGCGTGCTCATGGCTCAAGATAAAGGCATCGGGCGACGCGACGGCAAGCTGACGCGAAGTCGCAGCATCAAGACGAATGTCCCCATATTGGCAGGGGCATTGGACGGGCCGCATTGACCGTAAGGACGGGCTTCTCTAGAGAAGCCGAACCTTTCCCATCTGGAGCAGGCGATGCGGTTTCCCCTGGCGGCGCTCACAGCCGTGCTGTTGCTGGCCCCGTTCGGGGTCCGCGCCGACACCGTCGCGCCGCCGGGCGAGGACGCGGCGGGGGCGGCCGGCGATGCGGATATCGCCGGCTGCATCGATGCCGCGAAGCGCCGCGATGCCGATGCGACAATCGAGCTTTGCAGCCGTGCCTTGGACGGCGGTCCCCTCGGTGATGCGCCGACCGTCGCGGCCCTGATCAACCGCGGTCTCGCCCATATGGCCAGGAACGAGCCGGCGGCGGCCGTCCCGGACTTCGACCGCGCGCTCCAACTGCGGCCCGACACGGTCGCCTTCTACGACATGCGCGCGGCGGCGCGTGCCATGCAGGGCGAAGCCGCGCCCGCCATCCGCGACTATGCGGAGGTGATCCGCCGCGCCCCGCCGGAGACCACCGGTGAATCCGAACGAAAGCTGCGCGAAGGCATCGCGCTGCAGCTCGATGGCGATGTTGCGGCGGCGCTGCCGCTGTTCGACCAGGCGCTGCGGACGGCGGCGGAGGGCAGCGACGATGCATTGCGGGCGCTGCTCTGGAAGAACCTGGCGCTGCAAGCCAGCCGGCGCAACGCCAGGACGGCGTTGAGCGCGGAAGTCGCCGGACGCGACCTCACGCAATGGCCGGGACCGCTCATCCAGTATTATCTGGACCGCATCTCCGAGGTCGAGCTGGAGGTGAGCCTGGCGGATCCGGATCCGGCGGTTTCTTCCGCGCGCGCCTGCCAGGCGGCTTTCTTCATCGCCGCCCGTGCCCTGGTCGATGGCCGCACCGGTGTCGCCAAGGACGGCTTCACCCATGCCCAAACGCTCTGTCCGCCGGATTCGCTCGAGTTGGTGGCGGCACGGGCGGAGGCGCTGGTGGCGGCGCTGCCGGTCGCCGCGGAGCTCTCGAACGACATGGTGCAATGTCAGGCCGCCGATGCCAACGGCGACAGCAGCGCGATCCTCGACTTCTGCAGCCGCGCCCTCAGCCATCCCGATGCGCCCGATGTCTGGCGCGTCGGCGCGCTGACCCGGCGGGCGACGGCCTATTCCCGCAGCGGCGATCTCGACCACGCCATCGCCGACCTCGATGCTGCCCTGGCGCTGCGGCCGGACTCCATCGACATCTATCGGCAGCGCAGCGGCTATCGCCTGGAGAAAGGCGAAAGCAGCGGCGGCCTCGCCGATCTTTCCTACGCCCTGACCCTGGAGCCGGGATTCATGCCGGGCTATGTCGATCGCGCCTGGGCCCGTCTCGCGTCGGGCGACCAAGCGGGCGCAATAGGCGATTTCAGCCAGGCGATTGCGCTAAAGGACCAGCCGCGGCTGCACCTCGGCCGCGGCGTTGTCGCCTATATTTCCGGCGACGAGGCCCAGGCAGCGGCGGATTTCGCCACCGTCATCCAGGCCTCGGCGCAGGCACCTTACGCGGTGCTGTGGCTGGCCCTCACCCAGAGGCACCAGCCGGTCGATGACGGCGGCGCCCTGGAAACCGGCCTGGCGGCGCTTGATCTGCAGCAATGGCCCGGCCCGGTGGTGCGCTTCGTCCGCGGCGAGATTTCAGCCGCCGAGCTCGGCGCCGCCGCGGCAGATCCCGACCCGCAGACCGCCGGGAAGCAGAATTGCGAAGTCACGTTCTATACCGCGGCGCTGGCCCGGATTTCCGGCGACCCGGCCGCGGCCAGTACCGGCTTGGAGCAGGCCCTGAGCCTCTGCTCACCGGACAATATCGAGTTTCACGCCGCCCAGGCCCTGCTGGCGACCGAATAGCCTTATATTCTCACGCGCCCAGGGAACGAAGCGGGCCTCTCCCGGTTGGATTGAGGCGCGGCCTCGGCGAGAGGGAGGCCGGCCGCCGGGACCCTGGGGAAGATCATGCGTCATTTCACCGTTCGATCTCATCCACTGCAACTCTCGCCCTCGCATTCCTCGTCCGCCGGCGGGATGGGTGGTGCCAATTCCGAGCTTCATCCGAAGAACGGCGCGCATCGGAAATCGACCATCCTGGTGGTCGAGGACGACATCCTCATCCGCATGGCCGCGGCGGATCACCTGCGCGACAGCGGCCATCGCGTCCTGGAGGCGGCGGATGCCGAGGAGGCGCGCACCCTGCTGCGCGCCTCGGAACCGATCGAGCTGGTCTTCTCCGACGTCAATATGAACGGCATGGACGGGATCAGGCTCGCGCTCTGGATCGCCAAGGAGTTTCCCGACGTGAAGGTGGTGCTGACTTCCGGCGACCTGCGAAACGCCGCCGCGGCCCGGGCGGTCACGCATTTTCTGGAGAAGCCCTACGACCTCGATCACCTCGGCCGGCTGATCCAGCAGCTGCTCTAGTAGTCGCCGCGCTGACGGAGCGCCCGGATCCGGCGCAGCAGCTCCTGCGGATGATAAGGTTTTATCAGCGGCCCGTCGTCGCAGAGATCGGCGGCCTTGTCGGCCAGCTTCGCTGCGCTTGAGGTGTGAATGACGGCGATCTGGGGATAGTCCGCGCGGATCGCGCGCGCGAGCTCGAAGCCGTCCTCGCTCGACTGCAGCTGCATGTCGATCAGCAGCACGTCCACCGGATGGCCGTGCGCCAGCACAGTATGGGCATCGGCGCCGCTCGCGCCTTCAATGACCTTGTAACCGCAGTCCCGCAGGTAGTCGGCGATCGCCATGCGCGCCAGGATGTCGGCATCGACGACCATGACGGTCTTTGCTTCCGCCATGCGTTGGATCAGCTCTCGTTGTCGGGCCGGCTCAGGTCGGGCGGGGTGGTCCGGTCGGCGGTGACCTTGGAGTCGGGCTTGCGCCGGAAATGCATCAAGAGCGATTCCAGGCCCATTTCAAGCATGTCGCCAAGGTCGATCCCGGTCCGCCGCGGATCCTCGTTGCGGGGCGCGCCCGCGCCGGATCCATCCGGCGCCCGGTAGACGCTCGGAAGCGTCGCCCCCTTCATATTCTGGTCCATGTCATTCATCCGCTTGGTCTCTGCTTGCAGCTGTTAATGAATCCAACCCGGGAAAGGGATGGCTGTTGCATGAAGATCGCGCGGAAATGTCGGGCCGCACCGGAACGGGGGCCAGCGGCGCTGCGGATGATTTTCGGAGATGAGCGGCCCGACACATAGGTAACAGATCGTACCGGACACATAGGTAACACTTTCCCCGGTTTTTTGGGGGGTGTCGATGCCTTGGAAGGAGTGTTCGGTCGTGGACGAGCGTCTCAGGTTT
>NZ_JAYRKD010000010.1:0-306 GCF_041905885.1 Dongia sp.
CCCGGCCCTCGCGATCGCTGCGGCCATCGCCATCGAGCTCGGCGGCGGGCTGCTGCTGGTGATCGGCTACAAGACCCGCTGGGTCGCGGCCGCGATGGCCCTGTTCTCGGTGGTCGCCGCGCTGTTCTTCCACCGCGACTTCGCCGACCAGATGCAGATGATCAACTTCCAGAAAAACCTGGCGATCGCCGGCGGCCTCTTGGCCTTCGTCTACTTCGGCGCGGGCCCGCTCAGCGTCGATAACCGCAAGTAATCGGTGAGACCCGTCGACCCCTCACCCCAACCCTCTCCCGCAAGGGGAGAGGG